>DATGJE010000179.1:0-5988 GCA_035295305.1 Candidatus Acidiferrales bacterium
GCGATATTCCCGCTCCTGAACTTGCCGTCGGCATGTTGTCGAGTCTGTTCTCGCATCCCGGGTTTTTCTGCGTGGTGTCTGAAGAAGGCGGGAAAATTACAGGCAGCAATTGCCTGGACGAGCGGACGTCAATCGCAGGTGTCGGGCCCATTACCGTCGATCCGGCCGCGCAAAATCGCAGCACTGGCCGGCTGCTCATGCAAGCAGCGATGGAGCGTGCCGCGGAAAAGAAATTCGCGGGAATAAGATTGGTGCAAGCGGCGTATCACAATCGCTCGCTGTCCTTATATGCGAAACTCGGCTTTGTTGTGCGCGAACCTCTCGCTTGTATGCAAGGTCCTGCAATTCAGACAAACTCGCCCGGTATCAGCGTGCGTGTGATGCAGTCCGCGGATATTTCCGCATGCAATGAACTCTGCCGGAAAGTTCATGGACACGACCGCGGAGGGGAATTGCAGGATGCTGTGCAGCGCGGCACGGGCGTCGTAGCCGAATCACGAGGCCGCATCACGGCGTATGCATCATCGATGGCATTCTTCGGTCATGGAGTCGGCGAAAGCAATGAAGATTTACAAGCTTTGCTCGCGGCGGCTCCAGAGTTTCACGGGCCAGGTATTCTCGTACCCATGCGCAATTCTGATTTGTTCCGCTGGTGCCTGGAAAACGGCCTTCGTGTTGTTCAGGCAATGACCTTGATGACCGTGGGACTCTACAACGAGCCCGCTGGCGCATACTTTCCATCCGTATTGTATTGAGACGAACATGCCGCGCGAGTGACTCAGGGCTGAAAAGAACGAACAGAGCCCCGGGCGGCTGAATACTATGCGTTGTAGTAGGAAATCCTTCTGGTAAAATCGGTACCTATGAAACTTCAGGGAATTTTCCCGCCGATCACGACGCCATTTTCGAATGACGGCGAAATCGATTTGTCCCGCCTGCAGTCGAACATCAAGCTTTACAACTCGACGCGGCTCTCGGGCTACGTGATGAATGGCTCGACCAGTGAATCCGTTCTGTTGAGCTGGGATGAAATCGAGCGCCTGTGGGCCATGGCTCGCGAAACGGCTGCGCCCGATAAAATAATGATCGCAGGCACGGGCGCGGAAGCCACCGCCGAAACGATTCAGCACACCAGGCGCGCCGCAAAATTGGGATACGACGCCGCGCTGGTCCGCACGCCAAGCTACTACAAGCCGTTCATGACCTTCGAAGCGGAAGCCACCCACTTTTTGCGCGTGGCGGAGGCTTCTCCCATTCCCATACTCATTTACTCCGTGCCTGTATTCACTGGCTATACGGTTGAGGCCCCTCTCGTGGCTCACCTGGCATCCCACGCAAATATTATCGGTATTAAGGACAGTTCAGGGAATGTGCAGCGCATGAAGGATATCGTCTCCTCGACGCCAAAAACTTTCCGTTCGCTGACCGGTTCAGCTCTGACCCTGTACGATGCCTTGCAAGCAGGAGCCTCCGGCGCCATTCTCGCGATTTCCTGCGTTTTTCCGGATGCATGTATCGATTTGTTTGACGCAGCATCAGGAGGCGACGCGCAGCGCGTCGAGCAATTGAGAAAACACGCCATCCTCCCGGCCGCGAATTTAGCCACGAAATTCGGTATTCCGGGACTCAAGTACGCGATGGACCGCCTCGGGTATTACGGCGGACCCCCGCGCGCCCCGCTTCTGCCTCTCGGCGAACCCGCGAAGGGCGAAATCGACACCATCCTCGCCTCCGTCAAGCCCGCCACCGTCGCCGCGAATTAATCAGCACTCACGACGTTTGGATGGGGCTCGTCCATGCCTCTCCACAGTCTTTGCCGATGAAACCGTTTCGCAATCCCGGCATGGTTGCTGCGACTTAACGCGCCGTGTATCATCACATCTTCCATGGAGTACCACTGTCTTCGCTTCCACGAAATTCCACAAACAACCAAACTCTTCTCTTCTTTTGTTGACGATTTCCCCAGCGTAAAAGAGTTCTACGCGCACGCCCCCGATGAAGCGGGAGTGCGCGCGGCGGCGCAGAAAATTCGCCTCGATGCGGCAGTGCGAAAATCTGTCGTCGAGATTTTGCGCGAGCAAAATCGCGCTTTAGGCTCTGACGACGCGACCGAAAAGAATATCGAGCGTCTAGCAAGTGGCGCGGCCGCCATCGTCACCGGGCAGCAGGTCGGACTCTTCAGCGGCCCCGCATACAGCATTTACAAAGCGCTGGACGCGATTCGCTGGGCGGAAAAACTGACGAAGTCCGGCGTCGACGCTGTGCCGATTTTCTGGATGGCAACCGAAGATCACGACCTCGCCGAAGTGAATCAAGTGTTTTTCGCCGGACGCGAAGGGATTGCCCGGATCGAATTGCCTCTCGGTGACGATGTCGCCGGGCCTAGCGTCGGACGGATTTCCCTCGGGAAAGTGGCTGGCGCTGTTGTCGATCACGCGGTCGAATTATTGGAAGGCCCAGGGCTTCCCGCAATCTCTGAGGCTCTGCGTGCATCTTATCGCGACGGCGAAACCTTCGGCTCGGCATTCGGCAAACTGCTTGCCCGCCTCATGAAGGGCCGCGGATTAATTCTTCTCGATCCGCTCGACTCGCGCTTGCACGAATTGGCGCGACCCGTGTACCGCAAAGCGGTGGAGGAATCGCAGGCGCTCATCGCCGACTTGACGGCGCGCGATAAGGTTCTCGACAAGCTGGGCTTTCACGCACAAGTCAAAATCACGCAGCAATCGACGCTCCTCTTTCTCGACGTGAACGGCAAGCGGCAGCCGCTTCGGCGCCGCAACGGTGGCTTCGTTGCGGGCGATGCGAAGTTCACCGTCGCCGAATTGCTCGTCACGATTGACAACGAGCCGCAACGATTAACACCTAGCGTTTTGCTGCGTCCCGTCCTGCAGGATTCGCTTTTGCCCACCGCTGCTTACATCGGCGGACCCGCGGAAGTCGCTTACATGGCGCAGGCGCAGGTCGTCTATCGGTGCATCCTCGGACGTATGCCCGCGATTCTGCCGCGTGCCAGTTTCACGCTGATCGAGCCGACCGTTTCGCGCGCGCTGAAGAAATACTCGCTCGATTTCCGTGACGCGTTGCACGGACGCCAAACAGTTCGGCGGAAGATGGAATTGAATTCCTTGTCTCGCGGCCTTACGGCAAAATTCTCGCGTGATGAGAAGGGCTTAAAGCGAATTCTCGGGAGTTACCGCGCCCCGCTTGGCCGAATGGACAAATCTTTGCCCGCCGCGCTCGATACTGTCGAACGAAAAATGGTCTACCAATTCGAGAAGCTGCGCGGCAAGGCGGGCCGCGCCGAAAATTTTCGCACCGGCGTGCTGGACCGCCACGAAAGGGAAATTCTGGGCGCGCTGTTCCCGCATCACGGATTGCAGGAGCGCACGCTGTGCCTGCTGCCGTTCCTCGCTCGCCAGGGAATGGAATTGCTCGACCGCCTGTCGGCTGCAATGTCGGGTGACACGTCGAACCAGCCTTGCTCCGGCCATCGTGTCGTCACACTCTAACGTGAAGCCGCGCCTCACTGCCAAAGCGTCGTCGCACATAACCGCGGCGTGCTAAAATCGTCCAGTTCAGGTACTTCGGTTCACATCGACGAAATATCGCCCTTAGCGGGAGTAGTGGCCAAGCGAATGCGCGGCACGCCGCGCAGGCAGGCTTGAGGAGACAGCGCGATGAAAATCACACCGGGGAAATTGCAAGGGCTCACGAAAGTATCGACGTCCGCTGGAGTGATTGCCGCGGCGGCCATGGATCAGCGCGGTTCGTTGAAAAAAGCCATTGCAGCGGGCAAGGGAATCGACCCGCATGCCGTCACGCCGGAAATGATGTCTGAGTTCAAGCAGGCTGTGGTGCGCGTACTCACGCCGCATGCCAGCGCGATCCTGCTCGACCCCGAGTACGGATTGCAGCCCGCACGATGGCGCTCATCAAATGCAGGCTTGCTGCTCGCGTACGAAAACAGCGGTTACGATAACTCGCGCCCCGGCCGCTTGCCAGATTTGCTCGACGATTGGTCGGCGCGCCGCCTGAAGGAAGCCGGCGCCGATTGCATAAAGATTCTGATGTACTACACGCCCTTTGATCCGCAAGCGATCAAGGAAATCAAGCATGCATGGATTGAGCGGCTCGGGGCCGAATGCGCCGCCGAGGATATTCCGCTTTTCGCGGAATTTGTCGGCTATCAAGATGGCATGGACGAAAAGGGAATCGAGTACGCGAAGAAAAAGCCCGACGTTGTGATGCAGACCATGGGCGAGTTTTCGAAGCCGCAATATCGCATCGACGTACTCAAAGTCGAAGTTCCCGTGAACATGGCCTACGTCGCCGGCGCGCGTTCTTGCAAGGGCGAATCCGCGTACACGAAGGACGAGGCAAAGCAGCATTTTCAGCGCGCTGCAGCCGCCGCGAAAAAACCGTTCATTTATCTTTCAGCGGGCGTAAGCAACGACACTTTCATCGAAACGTTGCAACTCGCCTCCGATGCCGGAGTCAATTTTTCTGGCGTGCTCTGCGGACGCGCCACGTGGAAGGATGGCGTCCCGATCTACGCCAAACAGGGGCTCAACGCGTTTCAGGACTGGCTTGCCGATCAAGGCATAAAAAATATCGAAAACGTGAACCGCGCCTTGCGCGCTGCTAAACCGTGGTACGCATTCTACGGCGTCGATTCCGCCGCGGCGCTCGCGTGAATCCGGAGCACATGAAAGAAACGAGCAAGCAGGAACCAACACCGCGCGTCCTATCGGGCCCAACGCCGCGAACAATGTCGCGCACGTTTGAAATCAAGACCGAGCGCCACACGCAGCTCAAGAAAATCACCGCCGAAGTCGAACAACTCGTCGCCGAGTCGGGCTGCAAAAGCGGTGTCTGTTACGTCTACGTCCCGCACACCACCGCCGGCGTGATTATTAATGAAGGCGACGACCCGGACGTCGCGCGAGACATCGAAACGACTCTCGATCGCATCGTGCCGCACACGGCGAATTACCGCCACGCTGAAGGCAACGCCGATTCGCACATCAAAGCAGCTTTAACCGCGACCACGGCGACGATTTTTATAGAAGACGGCGAACTCGCCCTCGGCCGCTGGCAGGGAATTTTCTTTTGCGAATTCGACGGCCCACGTCGCCGCGAAGTGCGTGTCAAAATCGTCCCGGACGCTTCCGAGTAGCGCGGCACAAACAAAATGCAGAATTCTCGCAGCCTCGATCTCGAAACGAATCGCGAAATCTCAGCGACGGCTCTGGGAATTTACGTCCAGGTCCCTTTTTGCCAGACGAAGTGCACTTACTGCAATTTTCACACGGGTGTTGTCGCGCGCAGTTTGTTCCGCCCCTATGTGGACGCCGTTTGCCGGGAACTCTTGCAATCGCGAGCGTTGCGCGACATCACCGTCGATACGGTTTATCTCGGTGGCGGGACGCCGAGCTTGCTCGAACCGGCCGATCTTGCTCGCGTCATGGAAGCGATACGCCACAATTATTCCTGCGCGCTACAAGAAGTCACGCTCGAAGCTGATCCCGAGACGATCACTGCAGAGAAAGCTGCTGCATGGCTCGATGCAGGAATCAACCGCATCAGCATGGGCGTCCAATCGTTGAACTCTGAAGAGTTGCGCGCAGCTGGACGCATGCACCGCCGCGAAGATGTCTATCGCGCGATGGAAATTCTCCGCGCGGCAGGTTTTCGAAATATCAGCATGGATTTGATCGCTGGTCTGCCTCATCAAACGCGGGAAACGTGGGAATCGTCCGTTCGAGAATTGATCGCGTTGCGGCCGGAACACATTTCAATTTATCTTCTCGAAGTGGACGACGGCAGCCGCCTCGGCAAGGAGCTAATTTCTGGCGGCACAAAATACGGCGCAACCGCGGTGCCGACCGACGATGCGATGGCTGATTTTTATGAGTCGGCGTGCGCAACGCTGGCGGCCGCAGGCTTCGAGCACTACGAAATTTCCAATTGGTCGCTTCCCGGACG
>DATGJE010000180.1:0-4951 GCA_035295305.1 Candidatus Acidiferrales bacterium
GTCGTGCCGGGCGTGCAATCAAGCGCGCTGGTCATTTTCGGAAGCCCGCCGCTGATGAGATTATTTCTAGACATTTTTCATCCCGGGGTGCGGTTGAACGACATGCTGTTCAGTCCCATTGCGCTGGCGGCGTGGGTGGGATTGTTTGCGACGGCGCTGAATCTACTTCCGATTGGGCAGCTTGACGGTGGACACATCGTTTACAGCGTGGCTGATCGTATGCACAAGCGAATTTCAACTGGCTTCGGAATTGCGCTTCTGGCCCTCGCGGTTCTCGTCGAGCATGAGTGGGCAGTCTTCGCCGTGTTGCTTCTGATCCTCGGTTTCCGCCATCCCCCATTGATGGATCGCTGGACTCCCCTCGATCGCATTCGCCGCGCCTGGGCTGTCATTGCTCTGATTATTTTTTTGCTCTGTTTTTCGCCGCTCCCGTTCAAGATTCGTCAGGATCGTACCCAGGAGGTGCCCGCTAAAGGTCAGAGCAGGCTCGTCGGGTCCACATCGACAATTACGGCGCTGTCGGGGATTTGCTTTTGTTCGCAATACGACAGGCAGTCCTCGAGGACTTGCGCGAGCAGGCGGCGATTCGGCGTCTTCAGCAAAATCTGAAAACGATATTCGCGGCGCAATTTCGAAAGCGCGGCGGCGGCAGGACCGAGTACTTTCAATTCGCTGATTTTCAGCGAATCGAAATGCGCCGCGACGGCGCGCGACCAGCGAACGGCGTTTTCGATTTTATGGTCGCGTATCAGCACGTTTGCGAGAGCAATGAACGGCGGATAATGCATCATGCGTCGAAAATGAATTTCGCGCTCGAAGAACGCGGAATAATCCTGGTCGACCGCATGTTGGATGGCGTAGTGCTCGGGATAATAGGTCTCGATCAGCACTTCGCCCGGGAATCGGCCACGTCCCGCGCGCCCAGCTACTTGCGTGAGAAGTTGAAACGTTCGTTCCGCGGCGCGAAAGTCCGGACGCCCGAGGGCGAGGTCGGCTGATACCACGCCGACGAGCGTGACACGCTCGAAATCGTGGCCTTTTGCAACCATCTGCGTGCCCACGAGCAAATCCAAATCGCCGCGCGCAAAAGCTCCAAGAACTTTTTGATACTCGCGCTTCGTCTTTACCGTGTCGCGATCGAGCCGCGCGATGCGCGCTTTCGGAAACTGCTCGCGCAAATATTCTTCGACACGCTCCGCGCCGTCGCCGACGAAGTATAAATATTCCGATTTGCATTTCGGGCAGAGCTTCGGGACGGGAATGGAATATCCGCAATAGTGGCATTCGAGGCGCGCGCGGCGCTTGTGGTACGAGAGCGCGATGCTGCAATTCTGGCACTCGATTCCCGCGCCACAACTTCGGCAAAGGACGTACCACGAATATCCGCGGCGATTGATGAGGATCAGCACCTGCGTGCCGGCGGAAAACCGCTCGCCGATTGCCTTGAGCAGCGACGACGAAACGGGCGCGGAGCGATGGCTCTGCTTGAATTCCTGACGCAGGTCGACGAGTTTGACGGAGGCGAGTGGGCGATCTTCGACGCGCGTTTTCAATTCCAGCAAATGATATTTACCGGTGCGCGCATTCTGGTAACTTTCGAGGGAAGGAGTTGCGGAGCCAAGAAGCGCGACGGCGCCTTCGAGCCGCGCGCGGACGATAGCCACATCACGGCCATTATAACGCGGCGTTTCTTCCTGTTTGTAACTCGCCTCCTGCTCTTCGTCGACAATAATGAGGCCGATGTTTTCGAGCGGCGCGAACACCGCCGAGCGCGTGCCCACAACGACGCGCGCTTCGCCGCGGCGCACGCGCCACCATTCGCGCGACCGTTCGTTTTCCGCCAGGCCGCTATGCAGCACCGCGACGATGCCGCCAAATCGCGCGCGAACCAGACGGCTCAGCCAGAGCGTCAGCGCAATTTCCGGGACCAGCACAATCGCGGTGCGCTGTTGCGCCAGAGCGGCTTCAACCGCGCCAAGATAAATTTCGGTTTTGCCGCTCCCCGTGACGCCGTGCAGCAGACTCGCTACAAATACTTTTTCGGCAAGCCATCCGGTGGCGGCGGCGAGCGCCGACTTTTGATCCGCGTTCAGAACATTCGCGGGCGGAACGAAATCCGTTTCCCAAGCGTCTTCTGCCGATTCCGAGTCCGCATGCGCGACCAACGGCTCTTCCCAGGACGTGAGCTTGCTTTCTTTTTCGAGTCGCGCCACAACCGCGCGCGAAGCGCCTGCTTTCAGCAAAATCGGAACGGGCAACGGCCCGCGCGTCGCCGTCAAAATCTCACGCACTTTCTCTTCCTTCGCATCGGCTGGCGTCGCTGCAGGATTCCAGGCGACGATTTTCTGCGCGCGCTCACGCTTGTGACGCATGCGTTCGCGCGCGACCAGGCATCCACGCCGCACCAGACGCTCCGCAGCAGCCTCGCCGCCTGCTATTCGCCGCACGCGGGCGGATGGAACAGGTTTATCGCCAGCGCGCAAAAGTTCGAGAATCGCGAGATCGACCGACTCGCCCGGATCGGCGGGACCGCGGTCTTTCATTTCAACGAGAAAATCGCGTCCATGATCCGTCAGTTCGTATTCGCGTTCCGGGCGCAATTCGGCCAGCGGCGGCAGCATCGCGCGCAATGTTTCTCCGATGGGTGCCACGTAATAGCGGCTGACCCATGTCCCCAGTTCAATCAATTTTGTCGGCAGCGCGGGAACAGCATCGAGCAGCTCGACGATTTCTTTGGTCCTTTTGCCTTCGGAGGGATTCGCGACCAGCGCGACGCCGACTCCAACCATCGCGCGATTGCGAAACGGCACAACCACGCGGCTGCCGACCAGGTCAGCATTGCTTAAATGTTGCGGAATCGCGTACGTGAACGTGGAGCGGAGCGGAACAGGTAGAGCAATTTCACAATACCGCGGAGTCATGTTGGCGATCTAGTGTAGCAGCAAGACGCGAATTGCAGGAGCCCGCAGGCTTCGCTTGAAATGCAGAGACCGATAATTTTCGCGCCGATTTGTTGCCGCTCTGATTGTGGCTACACGCTGACCAAAGCGATTCCCAGAAATATCAGGACGATGCCGGCCCATTGCGTGCGTTCGAGTTTGTCGCGCAGGAAAATCGCGGCGAGCACGACCGTTACCGCACCGTACAGAGACGACAGTACACTCGCGACCGCGACCTGTTCATGTTTGAGCGCCAGATTATTGGCGACGAACGCGGCCGTGTCCATGACGCCGACAGTGGCGACAAGCCAGAGCGTGGAGCCGCCAGGCGGTTTCGCGCTCTGACGCAGCGGGATGGCAAGCAGGGCGAGCATGGTAAAGGTGGTGATGCGGACCATCCATACGGATGCGGCGCCGGTGAAGACCGGCATCACGTGAAATCCGAGGACCCAGAAAAGGAGCCCGAATCCTACCGCGGCCGCAAGCGCCCAGGGAACTCCGCGGAAAACATGGCGTCGATGATCTTCAGCGGAGGATTCCGGCGGCGGAGAAGCAAATGATACCGCAGCCAGCATGACGCCGATGATCGCGGCTACGACACCGACTGCGTGCGGCAAAGTGAGGCGCTCGCCGCTCCAGAGCGAGAGGAGGACCGTGAGCACCGGATAGCTGGCGGCGATCGGCGCGACCAATGCGAGGACTCCGATTTCAAACGAACGATACAAAGAGAACGCGCTACCGACATTCAGCAGGCCGGCGCAAATCGCCCAAGCCCAAGCGTGATGTTCCGCGCGGCTGGGGAAAAAGCTCGTCCAGCGGCCGGTGGCGGCCATTCCGGCTGATAGCGCCAGAAAGCCAGTGAGTTGCATGTACATAAGCGTCCGGTACGCGCCTGCGCGGCGTGTGGCGAAGCGCGCGAGGAAGTCCGCGACGCCCCAACCGAGAGCGGCTGCAAGTC
Organism: Candidatus Acidiferrales bacterium; assembly: GCA_035295305.1. Lineage (GTDB taxonomy): Bacteria > Acidobacteriota > Terriglobia > Acidiferrales > UBA7541 > DAHUXN01. The sequence goes on from DATGJE010000180.1 coordinate 3,898, forward strand.
CCAGAAAAATCCCCGACCTAAAAAACATTCCCAATTGCCATCTCCGCAAAACTTTTCTGGTGGCTGACTGTTTCCAAATAAAGAGCTGCGGTCGCAAGCGCGCAATAGTGTAACAGGAGCTTTCATTTCATCGGCAGGCGGAAACGCGAGACGACTACGTTGATTACTTCCAGAAAGAAACTTTCAGCGTTTGGCGGGCAGCTTCAGACCGAGATGGGCCATCACTTTTTTCAAATCTTCCCAGACGTCGCCCTTGGCGTTGGGATTGCGGAGGAGATAAGCGGGATGATACGTGGCCAGCAACGGGATGCCGCGAAATTCGAGCCACTGGCCGCGAATGCGCGACATCGACGGCTTGGTTCCGGTGAGCGATTGAAAGGCAATCGCGCCGAGACACACAACTGCTTTCGGCCGAATCACCGCGAGCTGGCGGTAGAGAAACGGCGAGCAGGTCTCGATTTCGTCGGGCTCAGGCGCGCGATTCTGCGGAGGGCGGCATTTCACGACGTTGGCGATGTAAACGTCGTCGCGGCGCAAACCCATCGCTTCGATCATCTGTGTCAAGAGTTTTCCCGCGCGGCCGACGAAGGGGAGGCCCTGAATATCTTCGTCGTGGCCAGGACCTTCGCCGACGAATACAAGTTCGGCTTTCGGATGGCCGGCGCCGAAGACAATTTTATTTCGTTGCTCGCAGAGTTTACAGCGACGGCAATTTTCGCCGATGTCTTCGCGAATTCGCTCAAGAGTGTCGCCTTCGACGCGTTCATTGGCGGCGAAAAGTGATGCGCTTTTTATCACGGGCAGCACCGCGGCGATATGTGTTGGATTTGTATTTGCAACTGCAGACGTCATGCGAACGGGACGAGGAAGCGGTTCCGGTACTGCGGAAATGGTTTCGGCTGGCGCGCTTGAGGCTTCGACCGTGGATGCGGCGCGATCGAGGCAAAAATCTGAAATTCCCAGGTCGTTGAAATATTCGAGCCACGCTTCAACGCGCGCGCGGCCTTCGGGATTCATCGGGGCCTCGACGAGCGACGCGTCACTTCACGCCTTT
>DATGJE010000181.1:0-3032 GCA_035295305.1 Candidatus Acidiferrales bacterium
TGCGCCGTCACGCCTTTCGCCAGCGTCGACGCTCCCGCATATCCGTGCCGCAACGCCACAATGTCGTAACTGTCGCTCGCCATTCGCGCCAGCAAAATGGCCGCCTCGTTCGCCTCCGTCCCCGAATTCGAGAAAAAACTCTTCTGCAATTTCCCGGGAGTAATTTCCGCCAGCTTTTCCGCCAGATTCACGATCGCTTCATTCGGGAATACGGTTGACGTGTGTTGCAGCTTGTCGACCTGCGCTTTGATTTTCGAAGTCACCTTCGGATTGCAGTGCCCAACGCCAATCGTCACGATGCCGCCGAAGAAATCGAGATACTTTCGTCCTTCGAGGTCCCACAAATACTGCATCGAAGCGTGATCGGCCACCAACGGCTGCTTGAAATAGTTGGTCACCGCCGGCCACAAAAATTCCTTATGTTTGCGGATGATTTCTTCACTGCGCGTCCCTTCGCTGATGGTTTTCGCCGGCGTTGTCACGAAAGCATTCCTCCGATGGAATGAATGCGCCTGATTTGCGATTCTCCGAAGAGTCTACGCCTCGCGACCCACAGCGACAAGTGACTCGAACCGCAGGTACCCGCGATTTTCATCATCCGCCATCCAGTCACCAGCCACCTCGAGTACACTCGCGTAGTCTAACCCAGTGAACATGGCCAGCATAAAGACGTTGATGACACGCATGTATCGTGCCTTCCGCCGTGTGTTTCCGCAATGTCAGATCGTTGCCGAGGCGACCGCGTACAATATGTTTTTAGCTTTTTTCCCCATCCTCCTTCTGGGTCTCGGCCTTCTCCACGGCACCAAGTGGGGCGCATCCGCAGTTCTGCAGATGTGGTTTCGCCTTCAAATCATTTTGCCGCCGGAGAGCTCCCACCTCGTTGGCGCATATCTCGGTCGCCACGGCGAAAGCGCCTTGCGATGGATCCTTGTGGGTTTCTTTGGAACTTTGCTTGTCGGTGCTCGCCTGATGACGACTTTGACCGAGGGTTTTCACATCGTCGCCGGAGACGAGACGCGGCCAAAAGTTTGGAATCGTCAGCTTCGCGTCTTGATTTTACTCTGTCTCACAATTTTCCCCTGGCTGGCGGTGGTGATTCTCACGATTTTCGGAAGGCAGTTCACCGCATGGTTGATGTACGAAACCGGGTCATCATTCGCGATGCGTCTCGCGCTCAGGACGGGATATGTTATTGCTGTCTTCGTGCTCGGTGTAGCCATTCTCATGACCGTGTATCGCGTGGGCCGCCCGGGACACCGCAGTTGGCGCGACGTCCTGCATGGCGCTGTTCTCGCGACGATTCTCTGGTGGGCCGTGGATTATGTTTTTGGCACCTACGTCCGCCACATGCCCTATGACGTGGTCTACGGCGGCGTCGCCGCAGCCATCGGCCTCTTGATTTGGATGTACCTCACTACCGTCGTTGTTCTCTTGGGAGCCGCATACAATGCCGAACTCCGCGCGGAAGAATCCCGGTTCGTGCAAATTCCGCGCGATTAGCAAATCTGTCTGAGCATCACGCTCGGGGTGGCTTTTTCTGGAGTGCGGCGGCTCGACGCCGCTTTGCCTTGCAGCGGCAGACCTTCCACGCATTTTCGTCTTTAGGGCGCCCTCGCTGCCGATTGTCATTCCGCCTGCCCTGAGCCTTTTGGCGAAGGGAGGAGCCACGGACGAGCCCGCCTGCCGCATGCGGGGAATATTCTTCCTCCTTACCTTTTGACCGCGGCTCTCGTCGCGTCGTAAAATTGTGCCACTATCCAGACAGCAATGAACGAAATACACGTCGAATGTTACTCGGGCCATCGCGCCGACGAGCGGCCGCTAAGATTTTCCACTCGCAATCGCACCTACATCGTCGAACGCTTCGACGACAAATGGTACTCGCCCGGCGCAACCTATTTTCGCGTTCTCGCCGACGACGGAAACTTGTACGTCTTGAGGCACGACGAATCCGCCGATACATGGTCTCTCGACGCCTTCCGTTCGCCCAAGTAGCGAATTTCAACCAGCACATTCCTGCACATTCCGTAATCTGCGAGCCTGTCCCTTCGTACAGGTTGCCGCCTAAGCCGTTGCGTCGCACCGCTCTGCAACTTTTGCCCGGCGGCAGGGTTAAAATCACACATAGGGAGAAAACTTTGCGTGTCGTGCACATGTTCCGTTCGTCGCGGCAGGGAACTCTTATAAATCGACGCATCCAAAACCGTCTTGATGCTTTCGGAATAGCGCTCCTAAGCGCCACCTTGGCCCTTGCTCTGGCGGTTGTCGTTCCCGGCGTCGAAGCCGGAAAGAACGACGCAGACTCACGGGCGAAAAGCTCCGCATACAATCTCCCTAAGTCATTCAAGGGCAAATTGCCCATCACGCAACTCACCGAAGACGAAGCCATCTTGCACGCCCTCGACCGTCTCGCGTACGGCCCGCGTCCCGGCGACGTCGACCGCATCCGCAAAATCGGTCTCGAGAAATGGATCGACCAGCAACTCAACTACAATTCAATCGATGATTCAGCTCTGGATGCCAAGCTCGAGCAATTCAAAACCCTCAAAATGTCTTCGGAACAGTTGCTCAACAAATATCCGCCGCCGAATCAGACCGCCAAACGTCAGGGCCTGACGCCCGGAGAAGTTCGCCAGCAATATCAGCAGGAAATGCAAGATAAGCGCCAGGAAATGCGCCAGCAGGGAATTGACCCGTCCATGATCCAGTACGAAACGATGCCGGGTCCGCAGCGCATTCAAGCGGAACTCGACCTCGCCACCATCGATCGCGCGATTTACAGCAACCGCCAGCTCTACGAAGTGATGTCCAATTTCTGGTTCAACCACTTCAATGTGAACGTCACGAAAGGCGCTGACCGCTGGCTGCTCACCGATTATGTCGAGCGGACGATTCGGCCCAACGCCATGGGCAAGTTCGAAAATCTGCTGGATGCCACCGCCAAAAGTCCCGCGATGCTTTTTTATCTCGACAATTGGCTCAGCGCAGATCCAATCGCTTTCCAACACATGCAGCAGGAACTCGCTCTG
>DATGJE010000182.1:0-3149 GCA_035295305.1 Candidatus Acidiferrales bacterium
CATGCTCAGGAGCGGCGCCCGATTCGTTCGCGAATAATTTCGCTGGCTGAATGATCTTTGGGATCGCCCACGATTTCCACCCGGCCGCCGCACTCCGCGACCACATCCCGCTCCGGCACCGTGTCGGCGGCGTAGTCGGTCCCCTTGGCATGAACATCTGGCCGAAGCTCGCGAATTAGAGCCCGCACGTCGTGCTCGGGAAAAATGATGACAGCATCCACGTCTGCCAGGGCGGAAAGAATTTCCGCGCGTTCTTCTGCCGGCATCAATGGACGGCCTTCTCCTTTCAGCGCTCGCACCGAATCATCGGAGTTGATGGCCACGATCAAGCGCCCCCCGAGTCGCTTGGCTGCATGAAGGTAGCGTATGTGGCCCACGTGAAGCAGATCAAAGCAGCCATTAGCCAGCGTAATTGAGTCGCCTGCCTTGCGCCATGCAGCAACCCGCTGTTTCAATTGCTCGCGGCCTGAGAGTTTTTCTGCTGGCATTCAATGCGCTCTCGTTATCGGTGGTGATTGTTCAAGTGCAGTCAACAGCTCCTGCCGCGATACGGTCGCAGTTCCTCGCTTCATAACTACAATTCCCCCTGCATAATTCGCCAGATGCGCTGCTTCCTCTGTGCTGGCACCAGCAGCAAACGCCGCAGCAAAAGTGGCAATCACCGTATCTCCTGCACCGGTAACATCCGCAACCTGGTCAGAACCAAATATCGGAATATCCACCGGTTTGTGTTTGTCGGCAAAAGCTGTCATGCCATCGCGCCCGCGGGTGATTACAAGCGATTGCAGCTTCATGCGCGACATTACTTGCTCGCCGGCGACACACAATCGCGGCCAATCATTTCCGATCCGCATACCCAGCGCCGCTTCGACTTCGGGTTCATTGGGCGTGGCCGCGACCACGCCCGAATATTCCAGCATGCGGTAGCGCGAATCGAGTATGACAGCGACTCCGTCCAGCCGTCCTCGTTCGCGAATCGCGTCGACAATTGCAGGGCTCGCCGCGCCATAACCGTAATCAGAAATGAGCAGTGCATCGGAAGCGCGGGCATATTGCCGAGCCGCCAGAACGAGTTCGCGTTTCAAGTGACGGTTGGGTTCCGTCTCAGGCTCACGATCGATCCGGACAACTTGCTGCCGTGCGGTATGCGTCATACCCGCTAGAATGCGGGTTTTGGTCACCGTGGTATAGCTTTTATCTTTCAAAACGCCGCTAACCGGAATGTGCTTGTGGCGAAAGCTTTTCAACAGCAAGCGTCCAGCCTCGTCGTCGCCAACCACGCCCACCGGCAAAACATTGACGCCTAGGTCAGCAAGATTATTGATCGCGTTAGCCCCGCCACCCGGCATGACGGTGCGCTCCCGATGTTTCAGGATAAGTACCGGCGCTTCTCGCGAAACGCGCGAGATTTCTCCAAAAACGAATTCATCGGCCACCAGGTCGCCGACAACAGTGATGGTGACCTTGGGAAAAGCCTCGACAATCTTTTTCAACCGCTCCTTTTCTTTGAGATGTTTCGTCATTTGGACGCGGAACTCCGCTCAGCCTCGGCACCGATTTTCTCACGCCGTGCTCTCCGTTCTGAAATCATCCGCAGCATGGTATCGACTGCGTTAGCCGCGTCCACCAATTCCATCTTGACTGGAATGACTGTCAGGGGCTGTAGTGCCTGCAGATAACCGCCCAGGTTGATCGCGTCTTTTTCAGTGGTAACAAAGCTCTCAGCCTGGCTCTGCTGGCGCAGTTTCAACAAATCTTTGATGTCCCGCTCCGTGTAGGCGTGGTGGTCACGAAAAAACGCTTGTGCCACCGGCTCCACGCCCGCAGTTCGCAGTTGCAGCAAAAAGTTTTGCGGCCGCGCAATTCCGCAGAAAATAATCGGGCGAGCTGGAGCACTTGTGATTGAAATGCCGCGCCGCACCCGCCACACCAACTTGCCGTATGAAAGAAACGAATCCTGTGAAGCGCCGCTGGCCAGCACAACTGCATCTGCACGCGACAATGAGCTGACCGGCTCGCGCAGCCGACCTGCTGGGAGCAGACGGTCGCGCGTGTCTTCGGGAGTGACCAATACGATGTCGAAATCACGCGCTAGCGCGCGATGCTGAAAACCATCATCCAGCAGATGAAGCTGCGGTCCGAAGTTTTTTTCCGCGAACAATCCAGCCTCGTGGCGATCTTCCCCGACAATTACCGGCGCTCCTAAACGCCGTGCCAGGAGCAGAGGCTCATCACCGAAATCGCCCGGCGCACCTCCCGGATCTACTTGGGCTACCCCGCGTTTCGTGCGCCCATAACCGCGGGAGAGAATGTCAAACGCAACCTCACGCTTCTTCAGCAGTTCCCCTAAAAGCAAAACGAACGGCGTCTTTCCAGACCCTCCAACCGACAGGTTACCTACGCTGATGACCGGGCCACATAGCTCCCGTGCATGAACGATGCCACGATCGTACAGTGCATTGCGGGCCCGCACACCCGCTCCGAATATAGAGGAAAACACGTTCACTTATTGTTCCTGAGATTTGTCAACGCGCGGAATGCACGTTCGCCGCAGGAATCAGCAATTTTTCCAACGCTTGCATTGTCCGCTGCGTTGCCCCCATTTGTGCGCGCAAAGTTTCTGCCGCTCGGCGGCCCAGGGCAATCCGCTCCGGTGGGTTGGAAATCAGTTCCATAAAGGCAAGCGGAAGCTCCGCTGGACCGACCACTCGGATAGCATCGTGGCTCTGAAACAAGCTCACGATATCGCGAAAATTCTCAGTATGGTGGCCCACGATAATAGGAACTCCATGCAGCGCGGGCTCGATTATATTGTGTCCGCCACGCGGAACGAGACTGCCACCAACGAACGCGACATCGGCGAGGGAGTAGAGCGCAGCCAGTTCGCCAATCGAGTCAATCAACAGGACACCGGCAACAATCGGGTCTCCGCTCCATAATGAGCGTTTCCAGAAACGGATGCCAAGCTGGCTAAGCAATTCGGCGACTTCGCTGAAGCGCTCCGGATGCCGCGGCGCGAGGATCACAACCGCACGCGGATGGCTGGCCAGAATGTTAACAAAAGCCTGCAGCAGAATCGGTTCCTCGCCCTCGACCGTGCTTCCACAGACAATCAGCGGGCCAGCATTCGCTTGCTGGAACGCAGCGCG
>DATGJE010000183.1:0-5691 GCA_035295305.1 Candidatus Acidiferrales bacterium
GCAGGATGTGAAAGCAGCAAAATTCTATTGTGAAGCGCGAACAAAAGGAATCTGGTCGAGATCCAGATTTCCGCCGGAGAGGATGATGCCGACGCGTTTTCCTTCGATGGAGAATTTTTTGTGGATGGCGATGGCAGCGGAGACGGCACCGGAAGGCTCGACAATCAGCTTGAGACGTTCCCAAAGAGTGCGCATCGCGCCGAGAATCTCTTCCTCTGTGACGAGAGCAATTTCGTCGACGTGCTGGCGAAGAATCGAAAATGTGAGCGGGCAGAGAGTGGCGCGAAGACCGTCGGCAATGGTTTCGGTTTTTGCGGCGGGCTCGATTTTGCCGGAGGCGAAGGAGCGGTAAGCGTCGTCAGCATTTTTGGGCTCAGCGCCAATCACGCGAATTTGCGGGCGCATGGATTTCGCGGCGATGGAAGTGCCGCTGAGGAGACCGCCGCCGCTGACCGGCGTAATGATGACGTCAAGATCCGGAATGTCTTCGAGCAATTCGATGGTCGCGGTACCCTGGCCGGCGATGACTTGCGGATTGTTATAAGGATGAATCAGCACGGCACCAGTTTTTTCCTGAAGGATCTTGCAGGCAGCATCGCGCGACGCGACGCTATATTCGCATTCGGTGACGCGGCCGCCGTAAAACTCGACGGCTTGGCGCTTGGCGCGCGGGGCAGTACCTGGCATGACGATCCACGCGGGAATACCGCGACGGCGAGCGGCGAGCGAAATGGCTGCAGCATGATTTCCGGAAGATACAGTAACGACGCCGCGTTTCGCCTCGTCGTCGGTGAGCGAGAGAACAGCGTTGGTGGCTCCGCGGAATTTGAAGGAGCCGGTTTTTTGCAGATTCTCGCACTTGAAAAACAGATGCGCGCCGGTCATCTGGTCGATGGATTCCGAGGTGAAGACGGGAGTGCGATGAATGTGCGGGCGAATGCGCGCGTGGGCGGAGCGGATGGCTTGGAAATCCGGTGCGACGAATGCGGGCGATTGCTGGCTCTGTGCCGTTGACATGCGAGAATTATTGCATATTTGGGACTTCGCCGAGAACCTGGCGCGAAAATTTAATTTCCGTTCGCGCGTCTATCGAGCGCCCCGCTTCAATGAGTGGAGGGCGGGACGGTGAAGGTGACTTTGGACGCGGCGGAGTTTTCGAATTGGTCGAAGACCTGCACGGCCACGGTGTGCTCGCCGGGCTTGAGATCGTGGAGGACGACATCGTAATTCTCGACGGGCGCGTCAGTGAGTTGGCCTTCGGGGAAGACGGATTGCCAGTGGTGAGCGTCAACGCTATAGGAGCTGCGAGCGATGTCGCTGGCCGTGTCGCGGGCAGTGAAGCGCAGATGCCACTCGTTGCCGGATGGCTGTGCCCGCAGATTTTCGACGGATGGCGGAGTGTTGTCCACCTGAAAGCGATCGCTGATGAGATCGGCGGTGAGCGCTTGTCCAGAAGGATTCGAGGCGCTGTCGGAGGCGACGAGCTTCAAATAGTAGGCGCCATCGGGCATTAAGTTGGTGTCCCAAGAATAGAAATCTTCGCTGATGTCGTTTTTCAGAAGCTTCCACTCTTTTTCACCCTGGCCGCGATAGTAAAGCGAAAAAGTGAGTTCGTCGTCGTTTTCGTCGTGGGCTGTCCAGACGGCTGTCTGGTAGCCTTTCGCGGAAAATCCCTGCGGCGGAGGAGTGAAACGCTGTGAGTGCTGCTGTTGAAATTCGGTGACGTTCGAAAAATTCGTTTCGCCATCTTCGTGAGTTTCGGGGACGCGAAGCGGGACGACCGAGGGAGGTTGCTGAGGTCCCACGCCTCCGCCGGCAAATCCTTGCGCGCGGAGACCCGGTTGCTCGACAACAATGCCATCAATCACGGGCGCGACGTTATTGCGAAGATAGGCGAGCTTCACCCAAGCAAGCGTGGGCTGCTGCTGGTGTGCATCCTGTCCGACGCTGTGCTGGCCGGCAATGTGGAAGACAGCTTTCCACTGCACAAAACGCGCCGGAGGACAGTGGACGTCATTTCCCGACGCGTCGGAAAAAGGACCGGACCAGGGACTCCAGTAATCGTCGGGGTCCGAAGTGTTGCCGGAGCGAACATAAAATTCAACTTTTCCTGCCGCGCCGTCATGTTCACCCCACCACGTCAGACGACCCCAGCGCGAATAGATTTTCGCGTCAAAGGGATCGGATTCAAACGTGCCCTCCGCGGCATATTCAGGACCGAGGGTGAAGACTTTGCCGGGATTCGCGGTTGCGACGTAGACCCTATGGCCGGGCCCGGTGGCGAGCGACGTGACTTGAGAGGCGTCGGCGCTGGCGAGCGAAGAGAACATTTGATTGTCAGTGAGTTCGATGACTTCACCGTGATTTCCCGTTCCGAGCAGAAGGTGATTTTCGGGTGAGAAGCCGAGGGCATAGACGACGTCCTGCGGGGATGACCACAGGGATTCCGGAGAACCGTCCGGGGCTATGCGGTAGACTTCGCTGCCTCCAGTGGCGCTGGGGAATTGCGGAAAAATCATAGGGGTGGCAGATGGGGTGCCGACCGTTGGAGATTGCGCGGCAGTAGCAGCAGCGGAACGAGCGGCGGCGGCTTGAAAGGCAGCGGCAAGCTGCTGCGCCGCAGCCGGATTAACGCCGATTCGCTGCTGCCGAGGCGTTTTATTGCCGACCGCAGCAGCGTAGATATTGCCGGAGGAGTCCGCAGCGAGGGAGGTGACTTCTTTTTTATCGGTTTCATAGATGACGAAGGCTTTGCCGGCTTGTGGAAGAGCGGAAGCGCTGGCCGCGTGGAACGGGACGCGAATTATCAAGCCGCTGGGGTCGGTGCCGACAAGCAGGTTGCCGTCGTGATCGAAGGCAAGTGAACGGGCATGACTTTCATCGCTCTTGAAGAAAAGTTTGCCCGTGCCATCTGGGCCGACAGCGAAAACCTCTCCTTTGTCGCCGGTGGCGACGAAGAGGGTGCCCGCAGAATCAAACGCGAGCGCCCAGATGTATTTCGTTTTGGGATCGAAGAAGACCGTGTGTTTTCCATCTGACGAAATTTTATAGACTTTGCCGTCAGGCGATGTTGCGACGTAGACGTTGTCTTGTTTGTCGATCGCGAGGGCTTGAGCTGTAAGCTCGGTTGATTCGAAAACGGTGGCAGGCTTGCCGGAGTCGTCGAGGCGGAGAACCTTGGCGTCAGAGCCACCCGCGGCGTATACGCGCCCGTGAGAATCCACAGCCAATGCCCAGAGATAAGCGAGGTTGGGATCAGTAAAGGGCTTGAATTCCGGCGCGGGTATAAGGGTGCCATCACTGCGGAGAGCGACACCTTTGTGCGTACCCTTTTCGAATTCCGCGAAACTGGATTGTTCCCAGAAGCGCGTGTGCTCCGCGCGTGCCGCAACCGCCCCAAACAAGGCCACAGAGAAAATCGAAAAGAGTATAGCTCGCCGCATCAGATGTCTCGCAGTCTTTAAGTATTGGGTCAGTTTGAATTTTGACTCTTTGTGTCACGATTAAGAAAATTCAAACTGACCTACTATCCAATCTTTTTATTTACCGGGCTGTTCGCTGAATTCACTTAATCGTAATTGAAAGATACTGCTGGCCCGTGATGACTTGACTCATGCCGACGGAATGCTCGCCGATGACTGACTGGAAGAGCATTTGGGCTCCGCCGGGAACGCGATGCTGATCGAAGACATTGACCGCGGAAGCAGGCACATTGGGAAGCTCTTTGTCTTCGACGAGCAGGGTCGGGGAATTCTGGAGCAGCGTGACATACAAATGATCGTTCTGGCGCTCACGGTTGATGACGCGAATCAACTCATCAAGACTCTGCAAGCGTTCTCCGCCCGCGCCCGGAAAAAGTTCGCGCATGCGATTGAGAGAGGATGCGTCGCTGACAAGAATCTGCAGATTGCCGCGGGCAGCCTGGGCGGGAATGGTGAATGGGACCTCTTGAATGAAGGGAGCGCCGCGATAGGGGCGCAGCAAAACTTTGATGCGAACCGTTTCGCCGGGCTGAGCTTCGCTTTTGTCGCTCCAAGCGCCATCGATTGCGGCCCAGCGGTTCTCGGGACGACTGGTGACGTTGAGGGTGACTTTTTCGATCTTGGGCTGCTCGTAGGGATTGGCGTAAATACGGGCGAAGGAGGAGGCCACGGCCATAGCCGGTTGGTAAGCGTCTGGAACCGAAGCGTCCGTCGGAGGGTACATATCACGAAGCTGAACGGCCGGGTGGCCGGCGAGATCGATGTGGCCGTCGAGTTCAAGCGTGGTGCCCTCGGTATAGGCGGTGTTCGAGACGATGCCGTTGAAAGCCGAAAGAGCGACGAGCAGAGGCGTCAATTTGGGATTTTGGACCACATCGAAATGAAAATGGCGCTGTTCCGTGGGGGTGGTGACGTTCACTTCGACAGGAAGCGTGGCCGGAGATGCGCCGAGGCGACCCACGACGGCGGTGACGCGGTCTTCCGTGATGGTGCCGATGGGCCCGCCGGAATTCATAATTTTCGTGGACTCGAGAGACGAAGCGAGCGTGGTGACTACGTGGCCGCGAGTCATGGGCAAAGCGACCGAACCGAAGCCGAAAAGAGGATGGCCGCAAACGAAGACTTCATCGCCGACGATGGCAGTGACGCTGCATCCGGCGTCGAGAGACAGATCGCCGGAAACCAAATCCATGCCAACCATGTCGCCGGGTTTTAGCCGCGCGTCGTCCGGACGCGCGGCTGTGGTGCCGCCTGCCATCGCGCTCATTCCGAAAGCTTGTAATTGATTACCAAAAAGAGCGAGCGTTTGGGGCATCACGCCGGAGAAGATGAGAGGCGTTTCAATGGGAACAAGGAATTTTCCATCGCCGAGAGCGACCTTTTCGGGAAGGGCTTCCGATGGCAAGCCTGCAGGCGACGCGGCAGGAGTGCCATTGCTGTTGCCTGAAGGGGCAGCCATGGCCTTCTGGACATCGAGCATGTTTTGAATGGGGGTGACGCCGGCAATGGCGTCTTTTGTAAACGTGCCGATTTTGAGGGAAATGGCACCAGCCAGCTTGCCGTCGAAATAGACGGGGCTGCCGCTCATCCCAGCGACCACGCCGGTTTTCGCAACATCGGCGCCGGAGAGCTCGACGAGAATGATGTCCTGCTTCGGGCCCATGGCGTTTTTGAGCACGCCGAGGACGGTCACATCCATTTTTTCAACTTGGTCGCCCGTAAAGATGGTGTAGGCGACGCCTTTCATTCCCGTATGAATATCACTGAGTGGGAAAATGACGGGATTGTCCGCGCCGAAAACAGGGACGGCAAGACAGAGAGCCACCAGACAGGGCAACAGAAGGCTGGGACGGAGACGCATAAGACTTTTCATAATAGCGTGCGGTGCCGCGCGAAGCAAATCGGACGTGGCGCCGATGTGATTCGGGGGTAACGGCAAGGCTGGGGTTCCTTTTCGAGTCATATTCAAGTTATGGAGCGCATTCTATTGGACACCAATGGGAGGCGTGGGGTTGTTTCGCGGCGCGTGCTACTATTTTGGCGTCATGAAAAAGCGCATCGGTCCGGCGAAGGCTTTTGGCGGCGTGCTCCTGGTGCCAGGGGACAAATCCATTTCGCACCGGTACGCGATTCTCGCTTCGTTGGCGGAGGGGAGCAGCGAGATTTTCAATTTTTCCAGGGCGGCGGACTGCGCGAGCACGCTCGCGTG
>DATGJE010000184.1:0-6662 GCA_035295305.1 Candidatus Acidiferrales bacterium
GCAGAACGATGCGAGGGAGAGAGCTAAAGATGTAACCGACAAGTTCGCAGTCCGGCGGATGGATTTATCGCCGCGAGGCTGGAAGCGACTGCGCTATTTTTGTGTCGCCGTCGCGACTAGGTGACTTTCAGTTTGTTCTCGGCCGGCCAAATTGCCGGCTGGAGAAACGTACTCTGGCAGGATTTCGCGAAGCTTCGAACGCACGGGACCTGCGCCATCAACGGTCAGTGAAGCGCGCAGCTCTTCCAGGCGGCGCGCCAGCAGCGGCCATTCCCGGCGCTCGCCGCGCACTCGCTTGATTTTTGGCCGGTCCGTGGAAACGATTTCCTCAGCACGGGAGGACAGTTCTTCATACAGCTTTTCGCCGGGCCGCAAACCCGTGAACTGGATGCTCACCTGATTTTCCGTTTTCCCCGACAACTGAATCAGCGTCCTGGCCAACTGAACGATGGAGATCTGCTTTCCCATTTCGAGCACCAGGATGTCTCCGTGCTCGCCGACGGTGGAAGCCTCGAGCACGAGCGCGACCGCCTCGCGGGTGGTCATAAAAAACCGTTTGATCTCAGGATGAGTGATTGTGAGCGGACGATTATTTTCCAGTTGCTGCTGGAGCAAAGGAACCACGCTCCCATTTGAGCCCAGAACATTGCCGAAGCGCACGGAAATACAACGCATAGCGCTCCCGCTCCGGCAGCTCAGAATCAGTTCGCCCACCCGCTTTGTCGCGCCCATGACGCTGGTTGGATTCACCGCCTTATCGGATGAAATCAGGACGAAACTTTCGCATCCGCAATCTTCCGCGGTTTCGAGCAAATTGATAAGGCCGAATACGTTGTTCTTTACCGCCTCCTGAACATTCTCCTCCATCATGGGAACGTGTTTATAAGCTGCCGCATGAAACACGATGCTCGGGCCGTGCTGCTGGAATAAGCGCCGCATGCGCATCTCGTCATTGATATCGGCAACACAAAAGATGGCAGAGGATCCCTCGCAGTCCCCGGTAAACGCCTGTTGCAAATAAAAAAGTCCCGTTTCGTTCTGATCGACACACACAAGCTGCCGCGGATCGTATCGCATGATCTGGCGGCAGAGCTCGGAACCGATCGATCCTGCCGCGCCAGTAACGAGAACTACTTTGCCCTTGATCTCGCGGAGAACTGGCTCCAAATCCATTTCCACCGGCTCCCGGCCGAGAAGATCCTCGAGTCGAACGTCGCGAAGCTGACGAATGCTGACGTGCCCGTTGATGATTTCACCCAAGGCAGGAACTGTTCGAAACGGAATTCCCGTCTGCTGGCAAATTTGGATGAATCGTTGCATCTGCTCTCCCGTGGCCGACGGTACCGCGATAACGACCTCATCCGCGGGATAATGGGCCAAAATTGCCGGGAGCTGTTCCGTTTTCCCGAGTACGGTCACGCCATGAATCGCGATGCCGAGTTTCGATTCGTCGTCGTCGAGGCAGCCCAGCACGCAATAGCCGCTCCCGGAATGAACGATCTCGCGGATAACCATCTGTGCGGCGAATCCAGCGCCAATGATGATCACTTTTTTCGAGGTCTTTGAATCGCGGCGCATCGTTTCGGCCAGGACCCGCGACATCAGACGCCCGCCGGACAACAGGCCAGCGGTCAGCACCGCTTCCAGCAAATACACCGAGCGCGGAAATGCAAAGAAACCAAGACTAATGACGATGAGATAAAAGCAGACTGTCCCGAGCGTGACCGCTTTCAAAGTGTTTAGAGCTTCGCTGATGCCGCTGAAATGCCACCATCCGCGGTGGAGGTTAAAAAGACGCAGGAAGCTCAAGCGCACAGCTATCAGGATCGGCGCGGTCCACATCAGCAGGTGCCGAAAGGGCAGGCTGAAATCAAACCTGAGTAACCATGCAAGAACAAGGGAACCCAAAACCAACAGCGCCTGAAAAAACGCGATGAACCAAGGCCGGTTTTCAAACAGGAGCTTGGGTAAAGTCGAAAGGAATGTTTTCATGGGATGCGTGACTGCGCTATCGCTCTGTGGACCAGCGGTCGCGGGTTGCGCTTTCTTGCTGGCGAAAGTTGTCTTTAGGAAATGATTAAACGGAAGGTTTCAGAATCAGCAAGACGTATAATTCGCTGCTCAGCTTACCGATGCAGCTTCGCCCCGTCACTTACGTCGGCGTGCGACTGAATCTTACTGTTGATTGGTCTATACAGCCCTTATTGCGAATTCATTCTCTCGCTTGGCCGTTGCGTTTGCCTGACGAGGTTGTGGTCGCATTGTGTGCTGTGTATACTACTATGTCAAGTATGAATAGTTTGACAAGCAATCGTCACCCGTTCTGAGCAATTCAGCACAGTTTTTTTCGCGCTCTTCTGTTCTACTCATGTCGTGGGAAGGGCCGCATCCAGATATTCCCGGGACTCGATCCAGTACGCATGAAGGTTCACCTCATAAATCCGAGCCATGTCTCTTTTGGCACCGCGGTAATCACGCCGCGGTGGCTGTATGTGCTTGCCGCCGCCACGCCAGTTTCCTTCGGCGATCCAATCATTGTCGACGAAACACTCAATCCCGTGGATCCGGAGCGCATTCAGCCCGGTGACGTTGTCGGCATTGGAATTCACACAGGGAACGCCCTTCGTGGATATGAAATTGGCAAAATGGCGCGCGACCGTGGCGCCTACGTGGTTTTTGGCGGAATCCACGCCACTCTTTATTCCGAAGAGGCGGAGCGCCTGGGCGGCGCGCACGCGGTGGTCAAGGGCGACGGCGACGTAATCTGGGCGACGGTTTTAGCCGACTGCATGAAGGGCGCTCCGCAATCCATATACTTGGGAGGCCGCGTCGAGGCCTCAAGTTTTCTGAAGGCGCGTTGGGATTTGATTCCGCGTGGACAATATATGTGGGCCTCCGTCCAAACTGTTCGTGGATGCCCGAAGCATTGCTCGTTTTGTTCCGTCTGGCGCACGGATGGCCAGCGCCCGCGCCAACGCGCCTCCGAAGCGGTGATCGAAGAGATTGTGCAGTTGCGGCGCCAGGGCTTTCGATTTATCGCGCTGGCGGACGACAATTTTTATCCCGTCACCCTTACCGATATTGCGCTGGCCAAACGCCAGGGAAACGCGCAACGCATCGCCGAACTCGAGTCCCTCCGCGCCGAGCGCTTCGACTTAATGGCGCGCCTCGCGCTTCTTCCCAAGGACACGGTGTTTTTTACCCAAATCACAATGGAAGCCGCGGAAGATCCCGCCTATCTCGATGCCATGCGCGAAGCGCACATCAAGGGCGCATTGGTGGGCGTCGAATCCGTCACGCCCGAGGGCCTGAAAGACGTCTACAAGGATTTCAATTGCGCGGGAGAAAAGCTGGTCGAGCGTTTGCAGACATTTCGCAAACACGGCGTACATGTGCTGGGCTCATTCATCTTTGGCTTGCCGAGTGACCGGCCAAAAACTTTTGAAGCCACGGTCGACGTGGCGCAGCGCGCAGGTGTCACCTTTGCGCAATTCGTCATGCTCACGCCCTTTCCCGGAACCATCGATTTTGCAAAATGGGAAAAGACCATGGAACTCGACCCGAAGAGCGTCGGAGGTATTCCGCTGACTCGTCACTGGCTGATCCCGCAGGCGCTGCGCCCCAAGCTCTATTGTCCGCATCCCGCAATGTCTGCCGACGAGATTCGCCAGCGCACCCAAGCCGTCTGGGACCGTTTCTACACGTTGAAATCCATTTGGAAGCGTTCCAGCTTCATGACTTCATCGAAGGGCCGCTTGGCTTTTGTCTTGATCTCGAAACTCTACCGCCAGATGTATGCAAACACCGGAATCGCCACCGACAGCGCCCGAGTGGCTCGTTCGGCGCGCTGGGCCCGCTGGCTCGCGAAACCATGCCGCTACCTCTTTGCCGGTCGGCCGATGCCAAATCTTCAAGTGCCTCAACCGAATAGCGAACCAGAATCCCTGCCCGCACTCGTCGTCTGAACGAATTTCTACGAGAAGCACCTCAATCATGTATGGAGATATCGAGTAAGAATCGCGACCGCGATTTGCTCGATCAGTATCGCGTGAACGCTGTGCGGCGCGGCCCACGCAGAATCCTCGCAGGAAGAAAGATAATTGCGCGCACCAAATCGAGAGCGCCTCCCACGGCAATGCCAACCAATCGAAATGGCAGCAAGAGCAACCAAACGATCGGGTACAGCACCAGCGCCAGAATCGCCAGCGGCCAGCACAACACCAGCAAGATGCACCACAGAATAAATGTCAGCATCGCCTGTCTCCCTGACCCACTGTCAGATACGCATTAGCGGCCTGATTCGTTCCCTCTCTATTTACAGCGTCACATCCAGCGACAGACTCTGAATCATCGTGTCCAGTTGCTCTTGTGCCTGGTCGCGCTTGGTTTGGAAATCTTGCGTTTCCTTCCGCAGCGTCTCCAAACGCGTCTCCTGATCCGCAAGCTGCTGCGTGTAACGCTGCGTCAGCGCACGCTCCTCGGGACTTCCCTTGAGCGCCTTCAAATTTTCCCGTATGCGCTGCTGATCGTCATAAATTTTCTGCTTCTCATCGTTGCGGCGAGAGATCTCCGCGTCCAGCGCCGCCACACGATTCTTCTGCTCGACGATCTTTCGCAGCGCCGCCTCCACTTCCGCGTTGATGGACCTTTGGTTCAGGAAAAGCGTGATCTGATCGTCCGTCACGTTTGAAATCTCATAACGTGTGTCGAGCGGTTCGCTTTCTCCCACTTCCAGCTTGGACGTCTCTTTCGGTTTTACACTGACGCGGAAGCGGTAAACGTTGGACGTGGTTTCTTCCGGCTTCGGCGTCCCTTCCGCCAGCTTCCAACCAACTCGCAGAGGATGCTCGATCAGCACTGTGCGCGGCGTCGTATCATCATCACGCACTGTGTACGTCGTGCTCTGCTGCATCTCTCGCGTCATGCTCATCACCCCGCGCAATATGCGCACTCGCGTCACGCGTTGCGGCCGGCTCTCGCTTTTCGCGTCCACGCGCACGCCAAGATCCGCCGCGTAGGAAACTAAACGCTTCTCGCCCGGCTTGATCGGATCCGTAAGCCCCTCTCCCGCAAACGCTTCGTCTTCCAGAACTGTGAAGCTGCCTCCATCCAAAGTCAGCGGGCTCGAATTCGTCAGCCACAGCGCGCGTAATGGCCGCTGCGAGCCAAGCGAATTGTTCCACAGCGACACTTTCTCCGCCGCGACATGAACCTGCACGATAGGAACAAGCGCCGACTCGTTCTTGTGAATCGTCACATGGTCCTTCAATTTGTACTCGAACAGATCGCCCAGATTCGCCCCCTGCGCTGCTGCCGATGATTGCCCGCGTACTTCCGAAAGCTGTCCATTGCCGGGTATACCTCCGGGCGCACCGCCTATGATTCCGCCCAAGACGCCTCCCGCGCTGCCATAGCCCCGGCCCGCCCCGACGCCGCGACCATTCCCAAGTTCGCGCCCCGATCCAACCACGCCCGGCGCCCGAGCCATCATGCTTTCTGACGTTTCCACACTCGGAGCCGCTGCCGTCACTTCCACGGTCTCCGACACGCTCCCGATTTGCAGCCTGGCGTCTTGCGTCTGCTCCCCGCCCCCTCCAAGCGACACGCCTTGTATCACACTTCTCTGAAAACCATTCGCCTGAATTTGAAGAACGTAATTCCCCGCGGCCAAATCATCAAACTCGTATCTGCCCTGATTGTCTGTCGTAGTGCTGCTTGCAGCACCCGTTTCAGTGTTAGAGATCCTCACCTGCGCGTTTGGTATCACCGCGCCGCTTGCATCGGTCACCACGCCCGACAATCCTCCCAGGCCGCCGAGCATCGCGCTCTCATGCGTCTGCGGAGTCAGCTCCGCGGTCTCGGGCAGCGGCACCACCGGACGTCGCGCGTAGTACGGCTGCGACAATTGTTGAATGAAGGATTGTGGCGCGCCAGCGACCAGCGACAGTTCAACATTGTCCCAATCCTCGCCCGTCGTGTTGTCGACAATCGCCCAGCCTTGCAGCAGCGGCTTATCATCGGCCTTCGTTGGCAGCACAATCCGATACGTTGTCTTCCATATCGGCACTTCGCTGATATAGCTCACGTAGAGCTGCCGCGCGCCCGACCCCGCCGCCGAAATCGTCATGCGCCGCAGATCCTGCTGGTGCGTTGACGCCAGCAAGGAAAGATATCGTCCTACGTCTCCATTCACACCCTGATCGGCAATGCGCACACTCACCGCAGGAGTAATTTCGACGGTTCGCACTTCCCCTCCATCGCTAACCATCGTCGCTAAATCCACTTCCAGCGTTGTGCCGCCGCTGACGCGCGTTTTCCGCTCCACGCTGAGCAGCCGACCCGTAATTTCCGTGTTGCCATTGCGAATCTCCAGACGCGTTCCGCGCAGCGCTGCCAGAAATTTCGAAAGATTGGTGTTTGCTTCCAGCGGCAGACCGAGCGCACCCAGCCGCTGGCTGAACGGCGCTTCAGAGTCATAGTCGATTCCCGTGATGCGTCCGCCATTCAAGTCGAGCACCGTCAGCGATTGCAAGACATCGTTGAGCTGGCTGCTCGTGAAATCGATGCGCATGTTTTGGTCGCCGTGAACTTCGCCCAAGTGCTCGAAGTAGCCCACTCCTCCCTTATAAAGGACCACGCGGCGCACTGGCAGCTTCGTCGCG
>DATGJE010000185.1:0-4355 GCA_035295305.1 Candidatus Acidiferrales bacterium
GGCCGGAGGGGCACGATGAGCGTGCTGATTGATCAGAAGACGCGCGTCGTCGTGCAGGGCCTGACCGGGCGCGAGGGTGGATTCCACGCGGAGCAAATGATTGCGTACGGCACGAAAGTGGTTGCGGGAGTGACGCCGGGAAAAGGTGGAACGAAGCATCTCAACGTGCCTGTGTTCAATACCGTCGCCGACGCCGTGAAGGGAACGGGCGCGAATGCCTCAGTGATTTTTGTGCCGCCGCCGTTTGCCGCGGATGCGATTCTCGAAGCGATTGATTCGCGCTTGCCACTGGTTGTGTGCATCACGGAAGGTATTCCGACGCTTGATATGGTCCGCGTCGCGGCCGAACTGCGCGCGTCGAATACGCGGCTAATCGGGCCGAACTGCCCCGGGCTGATTTCGCCGGGCAAATGCAAGATCGGGATCATGCCGGGACATATCCACAAAGCAGGAAACGTGGGGCTAGTGAGCCGCAGCGGCACGCTGACGTATGAGGCTGTCGACCAACTCTCGCGACTCGGCATTGGGCAGTCGACATGCATCGGCATCGGCGGCGATCCGATTATCGGCACGAATTTTCTCGACGCGATCAAGATGTTCAATGACGATGCGGATACGCACGCAATTGTGATGATTGGCGAAATCGGGGGAAATGCCGAGGAAGTAGCTGCGGAATTCATCAAGGTGCACGTTAAGAAGCCAGTCGTCGGTTTCGTCGCAGGACAAACCGCGCCTCCCGGGCGGCGCATGGGCCACGCGGGCGCCATCATTAGCGGCGGGCAGGGAACAGCGAAGACAAAATACGCGGCTATGCAAGCAGCGGGGATACATACGGTGCAAAGCCCCGCGGAAATTGGCCACACGATGGAAGCGGTGCTGGGCAAGGCGGCGCAGAGATAGAGCATTTACTGAAACCTTCGAAGGGAGAAAATCTTGGCAATCGAACGAACTTTGGCAATTATCAAGCCGGATGCGGTGAGCCGAGGTCTGGCGGGAGAAATTCTGAAGCGGATTCACGAGGCGAAGCTTCAGATCGTGGCGGTCAAATCGGTGCGACTGACGAAGAGTGAGGCGGAGGGATTTTACGCCGTCCATCGCGAACGGCCATTTTTCAGGGACCTGACGGAATTTATGAGCTCGGGCAAAGTGGTGGTGATCGCTCTTGAAGCGGAAGGCGCGATCGCGCGGTGGCGCGAGACGATGGGCGCCACCGATCCGGCCAAGGCCGCGCCCGGCACAATTCGCAATGCGCTCGGCACGAGTATACAGAATAATTGCACGCATGGATCGGACGCACTGGAGACAGCGCGATTCGAAATTGGATATTTTTTCGCCGGCCTCGAATTAATTTAGGACTGGATGCCAAATAATTCCGCAGAGTTCGGCAACAGTTGCCAGATAAATTTCAGTGCGTCTGATTCACAATCGCGATTGTCGGGTAGAATGAACGCGAGAATGCCTGATGGAACCCGTGCGCGAATTAGGAAGATTGCTGCTGATTTTCGGTTTGCTGATCGCGGCCGTTGGCGCGATTCTGCTCGCCGGTCCAAAATTGCCTCTGCGCATTGGCCGCTTGCCGGGAGACATTTCCTACCACGGGCGTCACGGCACATTTTATTTTCCAATTGCCACGTGCATTGTTTTGAGCGTGGTCTTAACTTTAGTTCTTTGGGTTGTTGGGTCACTCCGCAAATGAAGACTGGGCGTGCAATCCGCGAAGGCGACGAATGACGCAATTTTCGTTGAATCTGATTCCCGAAAAACACGTTTGGCGCGTGAGCGAGCTGAATCTGCGCATATGCGATTTGCTCGACCAGGAATTTCCAGACTTGTGGGTCGAGGGTGAAGTGTCGAATTTCCGCGCAGCGCAATCGGGGCATTTGTATTTCACGCTGAAGGACGAAAAGTCACAGATCCGTTGCGTGTGCTTTCGCGACCAGGTGCGCGGACTGAAATTCCGTCCGGAGGACGGATTGCACGTCACGGTGCGTGGATCGGTGAGCGTCTATGAGCCGCGGGGTGAATATCAGATTTACGTTTCGCATATCGAGCCAGTGGGATTGGGGGCGCTGCAACTTGCGTTCGAGCAGCTGAAGAAGACGCTCGCGGCCGAAGGCCTCTTTGATGCGGAGCGTAAGAAGCCGCTACCAGCGTTGCCGCGGCGCATCGGAATTGTGTCGTCACCGCAAGGCGCGGCGATACGCGATATCTTGCGCGTGCTTCGGCGGCGGTTTCCAAATTTGCATGTGGTGTTGTATCCGGTGAAAGTGCAGGGCGAAGGGGCGCCGGAGGAAATTGTTCGCGCAATCCGCCACTTCAATCGTGCGGTGCTTGTGGATGTGATGATCGTGGCCCGCGGGGGCGGATCGTTCGAGGATTTGTGGGCGTTCAACGAGGAAATTGTTGTGCGCGCGATTGCGGCGTCAGAAATTCCAATCATCACTGGGATTGGGCACGAGACGGACACAACGATTGCCGATTTCGCCGCGGACATGCGCGCGCCCACGCCTTCGGCGGCTGCGGAAATCGTCGTGCGCACACGCACGGAATTCGAAAAATACATCAGCGACTGTTCGCGGCAGCTTGCGCAACGGATGCGTTATATATTTCTGGAGAAGCGACACCGATTGCGGGATTTGGCAATGCATCGCGCGTTTCGCCGGCCGGAAGATTTGGTGCGCTGCAGCCGGCAGCGACTGGATGATATGAATGCAGCGCTGGCGGCGGGTTTGCGCGGCCAGCTCGATGTGGCGCGTCAACGCGTGAAGATGGCGAGCGCACGAATGGGATTGTTTGATTTGCGCGGACGAGTCGGCATGCTGCGAATTCGCGTGGAGCGGCGAAGCGGGGAATTGAGTGCGGCGCTCGAACGCGCGGTGACACGGAAGCGACGGCGATATGCGTCCGTGCAAGTGCGAATTGCGTCGCTCGATTTGCGGTCGCGCGTGAGCCAGCTACGGCGAAGGCTCGAACGCGACGCAAGTGAATTTACCGCGCACGCCAGGCGATATCTGGTTGCGACGCGCAGAAAACTGGAAGCGGCGACGGTGCGTCTCGAAGAGCGCAGTCCATTTCAGTTGCTCGAGCGCGGTTATGCGATCGCATACGATGCAAATGGCCGCGTTCTGCGGTCGGTCGAGCAGGTCGCCGCAGGCGATGGAATTGCGGTGCGGCTAGCGCGTGGCGAGATTGGCGCAACCGTAAGGACGAAAAGAAATGTCGGCGGCCAGAGAAACGTTCGCGAGGATAACGAGCGGTGAGTTTTCTTGACGCGGTGAAGCGCGCGATTGGCCATTCGGTTGAAAAGCCTACGAGCGGATTTCGTCCTGGGGGCGACGAAGCGATGGAACGGCTGGTGCGCGAACTGGCGGTGTGTCCCGTGTGCGGCAAGGAATTCAGCGGGCACGCGATTGCACTGTTTGCGCACACGGTGCTGGGCGAGAAGAATCGCAATCGCACGGGGAAATTGTTTGAGGCGGTGGATGAGCGACGTTGGAAGGACTTGCAGAAATTTCAGGAATGGGATGCGCGCGGAGCGAATGCGGAAATCTACGTTGTGCGCTGCGTTAAGGGCGATGCGGCCGTGGCGATTTTGCATTCATCGCCGACTCCTGCGGAATTCAAAAATGTGGAGAGATGTGCGTGCGCGGGAGGCGCTTCCGCTCGTGAATTGCTGGCACTGATCCCCGCGGACGCATGGAAACCAATTACCTTTGCGACTCCCGCTTCGGATCGCATCCTGCCAACCTAATGTGCAAGAAATAAACAAGCTGGACGCACTTTCGCTATGGGACTTTCTTCGCGACCATGCTCTGGGTCCGGCCTCCAATTGGGAAGTGGAGAACGAGCTTCATTTCATCGCCGTTAGTCGTTCCCGTGTAGGTCATCTTGAAGTCGTGGTCTTCCGATTTCTGAATCACCACGAATGAAATCTCATTGTGGTCAAGCTTGATGTCCGAAATGGGAAGCGGAGCCATATTTCCGCTCTTAAGAGTTCCAGTGAGCTTGCCTCCGACCATCTTGAATGTGAACACGTTATAAAAGGTCACCGTCGGCGTCTTGATGGGAGCCTTCCACGTGCCAGCGATGCCCGCTGCGGACGCTGTGACGGCGAGCGCGCTAAGTAAGAGCACGAGCCGCTTCATAATTCCCTCCCGAAATCCTTTTTGGAATTGATTAGAGCCTCAGTGTACATCCGGCGGGATGCGTCATGCAAACGGCCTATTCTTCGTTGGTGCTGCCGCCGGCCACCTTGAGTACGGCGAGGAAGGCTTCCTGCGGAATGTCGACTTTGCCGACGCGTTTCATGCGCTTTTTGCCTTCTTTTTGGCGTTCGAGGAGTTTACGTTTGCGCG
>DATGJE010000186.1:0-12667 GCA_035295305.1 Candidatus Acidiferrales bacterium
CCAGTCATGCCGTAAACCGTGACAAGTTCGCCAGACTTCATGGCAGCGACAGCGATTTCGCCGGTGGGCAGAGCGACAACCGAGGTGGGCGCGTTCACCGGAATGGAGAGCGCCAGCCGGCCGTCGTGCGTGTAAACCTTCACGGCATTCGCGCCGCGATCCGCTACGTACACGCGGCCTGAAGCATCCACGTCCATATCGTCGCCATAAACAATTGCTGCAGCGCCGGTGGAGTCGGTGGGAATTTGCCCGAGGAAGGTGTTATCGGCGGCGTAAACGCGGACGGCCGGGTCTGTTGTCGAGAGAAAGTAGTAGCGGCCGGCGGCGTCACGCCTGACCGCTTTGATGCCGGGGCCAATGTCGGGGAATAGGCGCGCGCGCGCCGTAAGCTCGATCTCCATGTCGTCGCCCTGTGCACGAGAATTGCGGGGCGTGAACAGAACGAACGCGGCGCAGAGGAACATTCCTGCGAAAGCGGCAATCATCATTCGGCTGGGCGAAATTTTCATGGGCACAGAATTATACAATAGAGCGTCAGGTCAATTGAGATGCGAGGACACGCGTTTAGGATTTATGCGCGCTGGGCAGATTATTCGGCGCGGAAGACGAGAGGCTCGATGGAACGGGCGTGACCGGAGAATTCGTCAACGTCAATGCGCACGGCATGCATCTGGACGTCGCCTTCGGCCACTTCAAAGCGCGCGGGAAGCCCATTCAGGAAGCGTTCGATGATGCCTTCCTTGCCCATGCCAATGATTGAATCGTGCGGTCCGGTCATGCCAACATCGGTGACAAAAGCTGTGCCCTTGGGCAACACGTGGGCGTCTGCAGTGGCGACGTGCGTGTGCGTGCCGACGACGGCGGAAACCTTGCCGTCCAGGAACCAGCCCATGGCCTGTTTCTCGGAAGTTGTCTCTGCATGCATGTCCACCAGAATCACTTTCACTTCGGGAGGCACGCGGGCCAGTTCGCGCTCCGCGGCGCGGAAAGGGCAGTCGAGAGGCGTCATAAATGTGCGCCCTTGCAGATTCAACACCGCGTAGCCGACTCCGCCACGCGACGTACCAATGTAAAGCCCGCTGCCGGGCGCGCCGGGCGGAAAATTCGCCGGACGCAACAGACGCGGCTGATGCGGCAGGTAATCGAAGATTTCCTTGCGGTCCCAGATGTGGTTTCCGCCGGAAAGCACTTCCGCGCCCGAGGCGAAAAGATCGTCGGCTAACCGAGGTGTAACGCCAAAACCAGAAGCGGCGTTTTCACAATTGACGATGGCGAGATCGACTTTCTGCTGTGCGATGATGTCCGCGAGATGGTCGTGCACGATGCGCCGGCCGGGCGAGCCTACGATATCTCCCACAAAAAGAATTCGCATGAGTCAGAAGTTGGATGCTAGAGGTTGGAGGCCGGAAAAGACAACCAAAATTTGCAAAATCCTTTCCTGGCGGCAGCCGCCCAAAAAAAGCGGAGCGGTCCACTTCGCCGTACGCAGCTAGGCCCCTGAACCCCTGATCTAAGTGGGCGCCCAACGCCTGCCTTTAGGCTTTCCTGGCTCGATTGCTCGAGAGAGGACATGCACACCGGCAGGACGACAAGGACTCCCGGGGTTTCAGTGTTGGTTCAAAGTAGCCATCGCGGCGAAACGTGCGTCGCAGGCCATCTCCGCAATTCATTGTAGCAAAATTTCTCATCGCAGCGTTTTGATGTACGCGACGATTTGCCAGCGTCGCGGCGCCGGCAATCCAGACCAGGAAGGCATCCCGTTCGGAAGATTGCCGTTACGAAGGAACCATTCCAGTTGCCCGGGCGTGGCATCTTGCACGCCTGGAGATAGGAGATCCGCAGCGCGGCCAATGCCGCGCGCATCATCGCCATGGCATTCAGCGCAATGCTGGCGGTACAATCAGGGACAGCGGCCAGAAGGTGTAGCGTTGGCTTCGCTCGCGGACTAGCTCCCGCGCGAGAGCGAATTGGCGTGATTAAATTGTGAGAGGACGGCGAAGCTCAGAGAGGTGGAGCGCGAGGAGAGATTGAAAAGGCCGCTGGACCAGCGTAGTTCCAAACGGAATCTCGTAGTGTTACCCGGTAAACCAGCTTGGGGCGCAGCAATTGCCCTTGTGCGTGCGGCGTGACGACGCGAAGGTGAGCAAAATGGCAGACCTGGCAAGTTCTTGCCGAGGAAGCATCGGCGTGTTGGTGCCAGGTTAAGGCGCCGACGCTTGTGGCGGCCAAAACAAAAACGAGCGCGACAGCCGCGGTGCGAGCAGCTCGACTTTTGAACCAGCGTCGGTGGGTCAGAGTATCCATGACCGTGAATCTTTCCTCAGGCATTTCACACCTGCAAGACATCGCCGTCGCGGGCGACGGCGCGGTAAATCACGGGATCAATAAACACGGCGAGGCACAGGCGCGAAATCAGTCCCGCTACGATCACAATGGCGAAGGGCCGTTGCGTGTCTGAGCCGATGCCGTGCGAAAGAGCGGCAGGCAGCAAACCTAGACACGCGACAAGTGCAGTCATCATAATGGGCCGCAACCTCAACAGCGCCGCCTCGCGCGTGGCCGTGCGGATGTCCTGGCCGCTCAGGCGCAGTTTATTGATGAACGAATATAGAATGACCGCTGTTTCGACCGACACACCCATAAGTGCAAGCAAGCCCAAAATGGATGAAACGCTAAACGGCGTGTTCGTGAGCTTCAGGGCGATGAGTGCGCCGACTGGCTCTGTGACGAGTACGCCGATGGCAATCCCTATCGGGAATTTGAAATTGCCGTAGAGGACGAAGAGAATAAAAAAGATGAGCAAGACGGCGAGCGGGCCGATCAAGTCCAGCTGCTTTTTCGCCTCAACGAGCTCACTGTATTCGCCGCCCCATGTGACGCGGTATCCCTGCGGAAGCGTGACCGCCTTTTTGACGGCAGCCTGCCCGGCGAGGACCGCGGTTTGAAGATCGCGCCCCTCGATGCTGTACTGCACGCCGATGTAGCGCGAATTGTTCTCGCGATAAATAAACGACGCTCCTGAACTTTCCTCGATATCGGCAAGTTGGGTAAGCGGAATCAGCTGACCGGATGGCGTGCCAACGAGCAGGTTGCCAATTTGCGTGGGGCTTGAGCGGAACTGCGGCTCCATGCGCACCACGAGATCGAAGAGCTTTTCGCCCTGAATCACTTGGGTGGCCGCTTGTCCGCCGACCGCCGCTTGAATCACGGCTTCGACGTCAGCCACGTTGATTCCGTAGCGGGCTATTTTGTCACGGTCCACATTGATCAGAAGGCTCGGCTGGCCGAGCTCCCGGACAACAGTGAGTTCCGTGAAGCCTGGAACCTGTTCCAGCGCGCGCTTGATTTGAATCGCCTTATCCTGCAGGACATTCAAGTCCGGTCCATAAATTTTGACCGCCAAAGCGCTCTTTAGCCCAGTGAGGGCTTCATCAACGGCATCTTCCGCAGGCTGCGTGTAATTGAAAATCACGCCCGGGAACGCGGCGAAGCGCTTCTGAAGATCGGCCGTCAACTCCTCTTTGTCGTGTATTGCCGTTTGCCGCCATGTTTTGTCGCCATAGGGCGCCAACCCGACATAAAACTCGTCATTGAAGAAACCCGTCGGATCCGTGCCATCGTCGGGACGGCCAAGCTCAGAGCCTACTTGCGTCACCATGGGGTAAGACATCAGAATGTGGCGCACTTCCGGAGAAAACTTACTGGCCTCCTCGAAGGAAATCGTATAGGGCATAGTCGCGCGCACCCAAAGCGCGCCTTCATCGAGGTGCGGCATGAATTCGCCGCCGATAAAAGGCACCAGCAAGAGAGTCAAACCGAAAATGACACCGGCTGCAATCAGCGTCAAAGCAGAATGGTCGAGGCACCAGTCGAGCCTGCGTCCATAAAAGTGCTTCAGCGATTCGAATGGCTTGTTGACGCGCTCCCGAACATTTTTGAACCAATACGAACACATCACCGGGACGAACGTCAGCGTGAGAATCAATGCTCCCAACAAGGCGAACGCCATCGTGTCCGCCATAGGGTGGAACAGTTTTCCGGAGGCGCCGCCCAACGCGTAAATCGGAATGTAGCCGGCAACGATGACCGCGATGGAGTAAAAAACAGGCCGGTCGACATCGGCCGCGGCCGCGCTGATTACGTCGTGGAGCTTATAATCCTGCCCTGCGCGCAAGCCCAGTTCGCGATAAATGTTTTCCACCATCACAAGTGTGCCGTCGATGATGATTCCAAAGTCGATGGCGCCGATCGACAGCAGGTTCGCGTCAACGCCCTTGGCGTGCAGGCAGATGAACGAAAACAGCAACGCCAGAGGAATTGTGAGAGCTACGATGACGGCGGCGCGCACGCTGACCAGGAAAATAAAAAGCACCAACAGCACGAGCAACATGCCGCGCAGGAGGTTGCCTTCAACCGTGTCGATGGTCACCCGGACCAGGTCGCTACGATCGTAAAACGGGTGAACTTTGACGTCTGGCGGCAGGATGTGCTGGTTGAGGTCGTTGGTCATTGCCTCGACGCCCTTCAGCACGTCCTGCGTTTGTTCGCCGCGGCGCATCAGAATCACGCCTTCGACCGCGTCGTCCGTATTCATAAAGCCAAACTCACCTAAGCGTGGAGCGTGGCCCATGACAACTTGCCCCACATCGCTGATGCGTACTGGCACGCCGTTCTGGCTGCCGACGACGGTGTTACCTATGTCCTGTACGTCGCGCATCAAGCCCAGGCCACGCACGTAGTAGAACTGGCCGCCTTGCGAATAAAAGCCGCCTCCAGCGTTGGCGTTGTTGTTGGCAAGCTGCTGGAGGACCGTGGGAATGGAGAGGTGATAGCCGTACAGTTTCGACGGATCGAGCAGCACTTGATATTGCATTACTGTGCCGCCAAAGCCGGAGTCGTCTGCGACGCCCGGAACTGATTTATAGGCGCGTTCAATCACCCAGTCCTCGAATGTCTTCAGCTCCTGAGGGCTGCGGTCCGGACTCTCGATCACGTAGCGATATACGAGACCGCTGGGGCTCGAAAGTGGCGAGAGCGAAGGGACGATGCCAGGAGGCAGTGTGGCGTCCGCAATGCGCTCGAAGACGACCTGGCGCGCAAAGTAATCGTCCGTGCCTTCGTCGAACGTCATGATCACGTCGGAGAGGCCGTAAAGGGAAATCGAACGCATTACCTGCATGTGTGGCACGCCGTTCATCTCGACTTCGAGAGGAATGGTGATGAGCCGCTCGACTTCCTCGGAGGCGTGGCCGGGCCATTGCGTGATGAGTTCCACCATTGGCGGCGAAAGGTCAGGGTACGCATCAACGGGCATCTGCTGGAACGAAATAGAGCCGCCAATAATGAGAGCGACGACGAGCAGAAGGACCAGGAATCGCTGGCGCAGTGCGAATTGGACTAGGCGATGGATCATTGTTGGACCATTGGCCGCTACCTTTGCAACGAATTCTGAAACTGCAGGAACAAGCTGCCGTCGGCGACCACTTTCTCGCCCGCCGACAATCCACTGAGAATTTGGATCCGCCCCTCTTGTGTTTCGCCGATTTCCACCATCCGGCGGCTGAATTGTGTCGCGTCGGTCTGCACGTAAACGAATGGCTGGTTCTCGGTATTGCGCAGGACGGACGCTACCGGAACGGTGATGGCCTTATGGATTGTGCCTGCCACGACGGTTGCCGTCACGTACATCTGGTTCTTCAGTTTTTCGCCGGGATTTTCCGTGACGATGCGCGCCTGCAGTGTTCTCGTGTTGGGATCAACTGCCGGAGCGAGGTAAGAAATTTTCCCGTGGAAGACGGTGGGATAGGCGTCGGTTTGCACCGAGACAGCGTCACCATTATGAATATACGACAGCTGATTTTGGTAGACGTTCACGAGCACCCACACGGTGCTCATATCGGAAATCGTGAAGCATTGCGTTGCGCCGGCTTGAATTAGTTGCCCCGGTGAGCATAGGCGGTCCACCACCTCGCCGGAGATAGGTGCGCGCACAGGGATTTGTGCCGTAGGGGGCGCGCTGGCGAGTGAATCCAGATTCGTGATTCCCAGGATATGCAAACCCTGCTCAGCGGCATTCATGTCGGCCTGCGCCTGTGTGCGAGTCGACTCAGCTTGCAATACGTCCGCTTCCGCAATGGCATGGTGGGCGAAGAGATCTTGTGCGCGCTGGTAGTTCTTATCGGCGAGATTGTAGCTGTCGCGCGCTTTCAGATAGCTCGCGCGCAACTGGGAATAATCCGGGCTCGAAACTTCAAGCATTGGCTGGCCCGCCCGCACGTGCTGTCCTGGAAAAACAAGCACTTGGCTGACAGGCCCGCCTACTGCGGTGATCACTGGCGTGGTCTTGAAACCGTTGTAAGCAACTTGGCCGGACAG
Organism: Candidatus Acidiferrales bacterium; assembly: GCA_035295305.1. Classification (GTDB taxonomy): domain Bacteria; phylum Acidobacteriota; class Terriglobia; order Acidiferrales; family UBA7541; genus DAHUXN01. Next base: position 6,376 of record DATGJE010000186.1, read on the forward strand.
TCTGAGTGTTCGAGTGAGCGGAGCTGGTGAAATGGTCACAATCTGGATGTGCGACAACTGGTCTTGAGGCACGGTGAAAAGTGTCGCTTCCGCGCCGGAGTTCGCTGACGTATACGACGTCATCTTTTCGGCTTGGCGGCCGCTCGACGCGCAACCGGCCAAGACCATCGCGGCGGCAAGGCTCACGCCGAGAGCGAAACCAATCGAGCGCGTGAATTTCGTTAAGACGTACGTGTGCATGGGATTCATGGCAAGGTCCTTGTGCCGACGGCTTCCCGCAATTGCTCGAGGGCGAGCATGTAGGAAGCGAGTTGCTGGCGGTAGGCCAACTCCGTGTCGCGATAACTGCGTTCCGCATCGAGAAAATCGAGCAGGCTCGCGGCACCGCGCTTGTAAGCGTACTCGCTAATATCAACCGATTGCTTGGCCTCGTCCAGATAGCCCTTTTGATAGATCTGAAGCGTCTGCTCGTTCGTCCGGACGGTCTCGTATGCCGTGCGCACGTCGGTCATCACCTGCTCGCTTGCCTCTTGCTGCAACTGCTGCGCTTGGGAGATCGCCGCGTTCGTGCGCGCGATTTCGCCTTGGTTGCGGTCGAAAATCGGCAAGGGAAGGCTGACGATGATCGAAGATGAATCGTAGCCGGTGATATGCGTGAAATTCAGCGTACCGGTCACGTCCACCTTGCCATTGGCCTTCGCAAGGAGGTACTGGCTTTGCGCCGCCGCGACGCTTTGTTCCGCCGCACGCAAGTCGGGGCGATCTTTGATGGCCTGCGCCTGCAGATCCTCCAGCGTGTATGGAATCTTCTGATAATCGAGACTGCCGGCGACGTCATAATTTTCGGGCACCGACTCAAATCCCAAGAGCTGGCGCAGGGCCGCAAGCGCCTGTTGCTTTGCGAGTTGCGCCGCGGTCACATCGGTTTGAAACTGTAAAAGCTGCAATTTGATTTTCAGCAAGTCGCCTTCGCCAATCGCGCCCGCCTTGTACTGCGCCTCGCTAATGTCCACGGTATTCTGAAAGTCTTTCAGGTCTTGTTGCGCGAAAGACAGGGCCGACTCTGCGAGCAGGGCGTTCGTGAATTGAGTAGCCACATTGAACGTGAGACTGCGTTGGTTGTCGGCGACGGTCGATTTCGTCACGGCGGTTTGGTCTTGAGCGGCCCTCAGCCGGTGCTGGCGCTTCCCGCCTCGTTCGAACAGGTAACCCAGCCCGATGTCAAATTCGGTCTGGTCAATATTGTTGGCAGTAAATTCTTTCGGGGTGACCGGCAGGCCGATGACATCGGCTCCAAATACGGGATTGGGGCGTAAATTAGCAGTGATCTCCTGGTCTTGGCTCTGCACGATGTTCGAACGGGCCGCGAGCAGCGCGTGATTGTGCGCGACCGCGAGCCGGATGGCTTCATCCAGCGTAATGCGAATGGCGGATTGCGAGGACTGCCCGAATGCCAGTGCGGCAGCGCCCAACAACACAGCTAGAAGGGCCGAAATACGCAATGTACGGTAATACATGGTCTGTCCTCTACGAAAAATGGAGCAGGTTGGGGCGAACGATGCGCCCGAAAGGAATACACGGAGTCTTACAGGGAAGGAGGTGCGCGGGTTGCGAGACGCGAGAAAACCGGGGCCGCATGGAACAGCGGTTCGGGAACGAATGGTCCTGAGCCCTCAGCTCGCATTACGGGGGCTGACTGCCTTACGACAGATTGCTGAGCCGGCTGGTGCCCGAGGTGGCAAATCGAGCAGGTGGATTCGGCGGCGGTTGTAGCATGGTGGTGCCAGACGTTCCCCGCCGTCGTCGCCATCGCCAACATCAGCGCCAGCGACAACACAAACAGTATCAGTCGGGTTTTTCTATTTCCCAAAATTCTCATACAGGAACTACACACTAGCAAAGACCAGAGTCACAATCCCCGATTGTAGGTCAGACGTGCCGCGCGGGCAATAGGTTGCAATGCAGCGCGGCGGGAGAGTAAACGGCAGTCAGTGGGAGCTTTCCAGCGCCTTCTCGACCAGATTCACGCATTTTTCCACCCGCTTTCGCAGCGGGCTTTCGAACTCTTCCTGGCGCCGGCGCAGCGTGAAAAGTTCGTCGGCGATATTCAAAGAAGTCAGCACGGCCAGGCGCGTGGAGTCCACTTGCCGCGTCGCTTCAGCAACCGTGCGCATTCTCTCGTCGACGAAGGATGCCAACTGGCGAAGATACGCTTCGTCGCCTTCCGCCTGCACGTTATATGTCTGGTCGAAAATTTCTATTTTCATCGGCTCTCTCCCCGGGGGCGGGTCCGCTCATTTTGCGGCATCGCTGCAGCCAAGGCAAGCAGGCATCCAATCGCCGAGGGATCTGACGAAGGCGAAGGAGTCTTTAAAATGGCATGCGAACGGAAAGAATTATGTTGTGATTAAACGTATGGAAATGCGTTGCGGCAATTTGAAATCCGGCCCCGAGCGTCAAACCTATACGATTATGGATGGGCACCTGCCATAGACGACTCCCGGCGTCAGGAAAACCTGCTTCTTGCCCGCTTTTGTTCCATTTGACCACCACGTCGAATTCACTTCCATCTCCGGCCAAAATTTGCGGAAGACGCGGTACAGAAATGCGTTGTTCGCAAGAATTGGCGTTCCGATGCGGCTCACTGCTCCGATGGGTATTGACGTCCCCAGGTGCCTTGAAAATCGAAATCGCGCCAGCCCTTTCCGAAAGCCAGAGTCGGCGCGACGCTTCCATGCCCGGCGCCGTTACCGTTCGTCGCTGTTGCCGCGGTGATGCCGAGAAATGCAGCAAGAATATAATTTCCGCGACTTTCATTTCCCGACAGGATGCGATACTTCAGCAGAAACGGAGTATCCCCAATGCCGTCCGGAACGCTCGAATTGTGGTGCACGATGTAGGGAGGCGCGCCCAGGATAATTTCCACGGGTCGCACCGGGGAATCAGAGGCAGTCAGACGCGAAGGATCATCACTTCAGTGGATTTAATCAACGCGGCGACCATGTCCCCCGCTTTCAAACGCATTTCGTGCACCGCGTCCGCTGTGATGATCGACGTTATGTGTTGTTCGCCGATCGACAACGTTACCTGGGCGATCAGTCCGCTTATCTTAATGCCAACCACCCGCCCGACAAGTTGATTGCGCCCGCTGATTCGTCGAAACGTTGTACGGCGCTCGGCGACATCAGAGCGGCGAAGCGTGCGCGATAGATACCGGTCAATTTCTGACTCGGGTACGCGATGGTGGCCACCTGCGGTCTTTACCGTGCGCAATTTGCCGTGATAAATCCACTGCTTGAGCGTTGGATAGCTGATGCCGAGGACTTGTGCGGCTTCACGCGGCGTGAGCAAATTTTCCGGCTTGCGACGCATGGGGCTATTCTGCGGCAACGGCCGAACCATAGCAAGGCTGAGAAGGCAACCGTCTCACCTGGTGCGGATTTCCAAGTCAATTGGCCCGGAGCGACGCGCCGAGCTTTTGCGTAAGCGCCGAAACGATGCGCGCGGAAAATTCCGTTAACTGCGCCTCGGTGAATGTCGCTTCATCGCTTTGGAATGTGACGCGCACAAGCAGTGAGTATTTTCCCGCGGGAATTTGACCGCCTCGGAACAGATCAACTGCCTCGATGCACTGCAGCTCATGGATATCGATGGAGCGAACCGTCTCCTCAACTTGGGCAAATGTCGTCCCGTCCGCCAGCACAAGCGAAAAATCACGTTCCGCGGCCGGGAAGCGTGGCAACGGTTCATAACGCACCGACCGGCGAGTCTGGGCAACGGCCTGAGCCAGCGGCTCCAGACGCAACTCGGCCAAATAAACTTCCTGACGCAGTTTGAACCGTTGCGCAAGACTGCGTGCGAGTTGCCCTGCAACGCCGACGCCGATCGAGCCGCCACCGTTCCCAGCGACCGAAATTTCCGCCGCGCAGCCCGCTCCTAGCCATGCAGGGCCGCCAAGCTTCCACTTCGCCCCGCCGGCGAGAGCGATAATTTGATCGAGATCGCCCTTCAGATCATCGAAAGAAAATTCGCTCTCCGGTTCGTGAATCGATTGTTCGCGCGCCAAGCCCGTGGCTCCAAGAGTTAAGATCCGCGTTTCGACTGGTTTTCCCGCGTTCAGTTCGTACACTTTGCCAAATTCAAAGAGCCGCAAATTGCGCTGTCCATGATTCAAATTCCACTCGAGCGCGCCAACCATACTTGTGACGCCCGAAGTGCGCATAATCGAAGCATCTTCCGAAAGCGGATTTGCGATGATTGCTGCAGTTGCGTTTTCGGGCCGGAATGCAGCGTCGCGCTCCGGATCAACTAACGGGATGGCTACAATTTCCTGGTAACCGAGTGCGACCAGGCGCTCGCGCAGTCTGTCTGCCTCGGCGGCGTACGGCAAACGGGCGGCTGGCTGCTTTGCGGGAGGCAAGCGCGGAGGAAATCTGTCATAGCCGTAGTGCCGCGCAATTTCCTCAATGATGTCGACTTCGCGCGTCACGTCGCCCCGCCATGACGGCAGGGTGCATTCCCATCGGGCGGCGAGAGACTCGGCGCTTCCGCGATTCGCGTCAGCACGTTCGGGAGCGAAACCTAACGCAGAAAGAATATCCTCAATTGCGCGATCCGGAACATCCGCGCCCATAATGCGAAGCAGTTCTTTGCGTGACAACTCGACTTTCTCCGGCGGCGCGGGATGCGGATACACATCGACAACTCCTGCGAGTACTTCGCCGCCCGCTAGCTGCTGAATCAGTTCTGCCGCGCGGCGCGAGGCCATGTCAGCCAATTCGATATCGACGCCACGTTCGAACCGCATCGACGCTTCCGTGCGCAGCGCAAGCGCCTTCGAAGTGCGGCGAATCGAAATCGGATCGAACCATGCGGATTCGAGCAGCAGGTCTTTCGTGCTGAAGCTGATCTCGCTTTCCGCGCCGCCCATCACGCCGCCAATCGCCACTGGGGCGCGCGCATCGCAAATCAGGCACATATCTTTTGTCAGCTTACGGTCTATTCCATCGAGCGTGCGCATCGTCTCGCCCGGTCTCGCTCGGCGCACGATGATGCGATGCTCGGCAAGACGATCGTAGTCGAATGCGTGGAGTGGCTGGCCGAGTTCGAGCATGACGTAATTCGTGATGTCCACCACGTTGTTGATGGAGGATTGGCCCAGCGCTTCGAGACGCTGCCGCAGCCAGTCCGGCGAGGGCTGAATTTTCACGCCGCGAATGATCCGCGCGGTGTAACGCCCGCAAAGATCGGGGCATTCAATTTCGACGCGCGCCGCCTTCGACGCCAATTCCGGCGATTCCTTGAATTTCGGCTGCACGCGTTTCAAGGCGAGCCGGTAGAGCGTCGCGATTTCCCGCGCGATTCCCAAATGGCCAAGCAAGTCGGGACGGTTGATCGTGATTTCTGCGTCCAACACCGGTCCCGCCGGCGTCTCTTCAATGGAATCAACCGAAATTCCTGCCATCGGCAGGCGCGAGCGCAACTCGGCCGCCGGCGCAGTGAACTCTGCGAATTCTTTCAGCCAATTGTAGAGAACCTTCATTTGCTTTCAATCTCTTTGCAACATTTCGCGGCTCGCAGAGGAGCGATCAAGGTTCAACACAAACTTCTACGGCATTGCTGTCTAAATCAAAAAAACGAAAGAGGCGATTTCCGCCCCCGTCAGACGTGATGCCTTCCGTCGCGACCCCACGGTCTATCAGCCATTTCCGTACCTTTTCCAGGTCCTTTGCGTAAAAGATGACATGCGGGCTGCCCGGAGCCGCACCTGGTTCGAGTTCGACAAGCGAACAGACTCCGGCATCTTTCGAGACGCAAACGTCCGCAAAGGGCCTGCCGGAGTCGTCTTCTTTGCGATCATGGATTTCTCGAAGACCAAGCTTCTCCTTGTACCACTCACGAGCAGCAGCTACGTTGCGGACATCAATAGCGCAATTATCGGCAATCGAGAATGGCGGCCCGCCCCACATAACGACTCCTCCTTTTTACGGGAACTGGCGCAGGAAGCGCGCGTCGTTCCTGAAAAATTGCTGCAAATCGTCGATGGCATATTTCAGCATGGCAAGCCGGTCGACACCCAATCCAAAGGCGAACCCACTCAGCCGCTTCGCGTCGTAATCGACAAAGCCATAAACGGCGGGATCGACCATGCCCGCGCCGAACAGCTCAATCCAGCCGGAGTATTTGCATGTGCGGCAGCCCGAGCCTCCGCAGACGTGGCATGACGCGTCGAATTCCGCCGAAGGTTCGGTGAACGGAAAATAACTCGGACGCAGGCGCACCCGCGTTTGCG
>DATGJE010000187.1:0-5889 GCA_035295305.1 Candidatus Acidiferrales bacterium
ACGTCGCGCATCACCAGGCGCAGAATCGCCCCGCGCTGTGCGCCCAGCGCCATGCGGATGCCGATCTCCTTTCGCCGCTGCAGAAGCAGATAAGCGAGCACGCCGTAGAATCCGATCATTGCCAGCAGCAACGCCAGCGCGCCGAAAAATCCTGAAAGTGTTGCCAGCAGCCGCTCCTGCGTGAGCGAATCGTCCACTTGTTGCGCAAGGGTTGTGAACTGGATCGCGGCCGATTTGTTCACACCCAGGATGATTCCTTCGACGGGTTTTGCGAATTGTGCAGCCCGAGTTTCCGTGCGGATCTCGATACTGGGGCGCTCGACGGTCCCCTCGGTCTGCGCGAGCGGAAAGTACGCCGTCGGTGGAGCGTCTTCGCGCAGCGTGTCGTATTTCGCGTCGCCTGTCACTCCCACAATAAGGAATGGCTTGCTCAGAGTGTTGGCGGTCTCATATCGCCGAAACGTTCTTCCGACCGGATCAATCCCTCCATAAAACTTGCGCGCCAAAGCTTGATTCACGATCGCGATTTGCGGCGCGCCCGCCTTGTCTTGCGCATTGAAATCGCGCCCTTCAATCAGCCGCGAACGCAGCGTAGCAAAGTAATCGGGAGTGACATAATTCAGGTACACGTCTCGGTCGTCGCCTTTCGGCGCGTTCGGAGCGTCCACGACGATGAAATCGTCCCGCGTCCCGCCGCTGATCGGCGTCATCAGGGACTCGCTCGCCGAAATCACACCCGGCAGCGTCCGCACTCGGCGCAGCATTTCTTCGCGCATGGTCGCAAGTTGCGCGCCAGTCTGGCCCGCATTATGCAAATCCACGTTGGCAAGCAACACGTTGTTGCGGTCAAATCCCGCATCGAGATTCACCAGGTTGGCAAAACTGCGCACAAAAAGCCCCGTCGTCGCCACGAGCACGAGCGAAATCGCCAACTGCGCTGCCACCATCCATCGGCCCGCCCGGAATCTCGCATCCACCTTTGTTTTCGTCGACGGCGGACCCTTCATCGCATCAGCCAATGATACGCGCGTGGCACGAAATGCCGGCAGCACGCCGAACAGCAAGCCCGTAAGGATCGCGGCGGCAGCGGTGAAGATCAAAACTCGGCTGTCCAGCGTCAGGTCCAGTGATATCTTGTCCCTCCCGGTCGAAATGTAGTCGACTACCAATCGGCTGCCCCATTGCGCGAACAATATCCCCAGCAGCGCGCCCGAGCAGGAGAGCAGCACGCTCTCGGTGAGCAATTGCCGCACCAGCCGCGGCCGCGACGCCCCCAGCGCCAGTCGCACGCCGATTTCTTTCGACCGCGACGCAGCACGCGCCAGCATCAGGCTGGCGATGTTCGTGCATGCCAGCAGCAACACAAATCCCGCAATCGCCATCAGCGTCTTGAGCGGCAGATCATACTGGCTGCGCAAGTTCGAAATTCCCGTGCCCGCAGGCAGAGCTGTCAGCGTCCATCCCAAGAATCTTTTCTGGTCGCTCGGCTTCCAGTTCGTGGGCACGGTTTCCGCAAAAATCTGCGGCGAAAGGACGGCGAGCCGCGCCGAAATCTGCTCATTGTTGATTTCCGGCTTTTGCCGGGCAATCACGTGGAACCACCAAGCCGAGCGCTGGTCCAGCGACGAGTTCTTCCCCTCGACGATGGCTTCCGAACAGATCGGTGCAGCGACGTCAAAAGCATGCCCCACTTCGGCCCCGAAAAATCCCGCCGCCGAAACGCCGATAATCTCAAATGGATGACCGTTGATTGAAATAGTTCTCCCGTCGACCGGCGCGCCGCCGAAATGCTGCTGCCAGAATCCGTACCCCAGCACGGCAACACCAGGGCAGCCCCGCTTATCGTCGTCCGGCGCGATCAGCCGTCCTTGCGCAGGGTGCACACCGAGCGTCGGGAAATAACTCCCGCTGACATAAATCCCGCGTGCGTCTTCCACGACGCCGCTCGACGCCAGATTGAATTGTGTGTTTCCCCACGCGAAAATGCCGGCGAAAATGTCCTGCCGCGCGCGCAGCGACTCCCAGAGCGGGTTCGTGTAGATGGTCCGCGGACTCCGCCCAAAGCCGTGCGTCATCATTCCGACTTGCACGAGTTCGCCGGGCCGCTGCACGGGCAGCAGCCGAAACATCACCGTATCCATCAGACTGAAAATCGCGGTGTTGGCTCCAATGCCAAGAGCGAGAGTGAGGACGGCGACGGCGGTGAACCCAGGGGATTTGCGCAGCATGCGCGCGGCGTAGCGAATGTCTTGCAGCAGAGTGTCGAGAAAGTGCGCGCCCAGGGATTCGCGGATTTCTTCTTTGTATTTTTGGTAGCCGCCAAACTCGATGCGCGCGCGGCGCTCGGCTTCGGCGCGAGGGAGGCCGGAGCGCTCGAGATCGTCGGCGCGATGCTGAATGTGCGAGCGAAGCTCTTCGTCCATATCATTCTCGACCTGAGAACGACGAAGAAACTTGGCAGCAAGGGAGCGAAAGTAGGCCAGGAACTTCATATTTCCTCCGGTTGCGTGGCAAGGGCGGAAGCAATGGCCGCGGCGAGGCGGTTCCATCCATCCGCTTCCTCGCGCAGACGCTTGCGGCCCGCGGCGGTGAGTTCGTAAAACTTGGCGCGACGATTGTTCTCCGAGGTGCCCCAGCTTGCCTTGAGCAGTCCCTGACGCACCAGACGAAACAGGCCCGGATACAGTGCGCCCTGTTCGATCAGCAGCGCATTGCCGGAGATTTGCCCGATACGCAGAAGAATGCCGTAGCCGTGGAGCGGGCCGAGAGAGACCGCCCTGAGAATCAGAAGATCGAGAGTGCCGGGAAGAAGTTGGGCTTGAGTGGTCACGCGTCCTCCTAATTTGATTAGGAGGGTAAGGCGACCTCTCCTAAGTTGTCAAGGAGAAAAGCGCGGACAGTCACTCGTTTACCCTGCCTGCCCTGTTACCCTGAGCTTTGGCGAAGGAACGCAGAAAGGGAGGAACGAAGGGCCTGCCTGCCTTTCCACAGCCACCACGTCTATCGCTACCGCTCGCATCGTGCTAGCGTTGTCAGAGCGAAAATTCGATGACGCGAGCGATAACGCGCACGGCGCACAATAGCCCGAGAGCCGCTCCGGAGCCGCGAAAAACCGCCCGAAAACGCCAATCCTTGATCGGTAATCGAATGCACAGTCCCGCAAAAGCAACTGCTTTAAAAAGAACCACTTACATTTTCTTGATCGGTAATGAGTTTCAGTTTGCGGCGGGCGCTTTTCAAGACTCGACCTTTAAGGCTCGCCGGCCCGTTCCGGGCCCGGCGGGGTGCCGAACCCCGACGCAAAGGAGCCGCAGGCTGGCGGACGGGCTTGGCGGGGCAAGCCCCGCCCCTACGAACGCAACGGCAGCGGCCGGAACGGAAAATCGCCACCCTTCGCAGAATGCGCTCCCTTCCTGCGTCAGGGCGAGCAGGATGGGGCACCCTCCAAGGCTAGGATTTCAGGATGTTCAGGAATTTGCGCGGGTCGTTGTCGAAGCCCGGGAAGACGGGACTCAAATCGCGGGTCCCGAGGTGTTTGGAAATGATTTCGCCGAGGACGCTGCGAAAGTCAGTGGTGACGGCCAAGTCGCGATTCTGGTAGAGCTGCTCGTCACTCATGCCAGGCCATTTGGTGTAAACGTGGCCGCCCTTCACCTGTCCGCCCATCACGAACATGGAATTCGCGTGACCGTGGTCGGTGCCGCGGTTGCCGTTTTCGTGCGCGGTGCGTCCGAATTCAGACATGCTGACGAAAACGACGTCGTTCATTTGATCGCCCATGTCCTGATGGAACGCAGCGAGGCCCTGGCCGAGATCGCGCAGCAGATTGGAGAGCTGACCTTCGACGCCGCCTTCGTTGACGTGATTGTCCCAGCCGCCGCTATCGAGGAACGCGACTTCCATGCCAAGGTCGGCTTTGATGAGCTCAGCAATTTCCTGGAGGCTTTTGCCGTAACGGCTCTTGGGATACTGCGCGCCGTTTGCAGGCTGATAATTGTCAGGATCAAGTTTCTTAAGCGAGTCGATGGCCTCGAATGTTTCCTGGCCAACGCCGTGGAGCGCCTGGTCAACGCTGCTGGCGTACATGGATTCAAAATCGCCTTCGGTGACCTGCGGATTGCCGAAGAGGCGAAATTGCTTGAGGTCGGGAATTGCGATGGCCGAGGCGCTGCCGCGAAGCGTGAGCGGCAAATAAGGGCCGAACGCGACGGCGCGAAACGCGGAGGCCTTTGGACTCGGCATCTCTTGCAAGGAACGGTTCAGCCAGCCGTCGTTGGTGCTGGATTTTCCCGGAGTGCCGGACTCCATGAAATCCTGCGCGTCGAAGTGCGAACGGCTGGGATCGGGCGAGCCGACAGCTTGCACAATAGCGAGCTGTCCGGAATGAAAAAGAGGTTCAAGCGGTTGAAGGCTTGGGTGCAAACCGAAAAAACCGTCGAGATCGATTGCGGCATCGGCGCCGCCGTTCTTCGGTTGAGGAATCGCGATGGTGGGGCGCAGGCGATAATAATTCGGCTCCGCGAAAGGTACGACGACGTTCAAGCCGTCCATCGCGCCGCGTTGGAAGAGAACAACGAGCTTCTTTTTATTCGGCGCGGGCGTGTCGGCAATGGCGCGCTGAAGGAATGCGGGCATGGCGGTCATGCCGATCATGGCGACTCCGCCACTCTTCAGGAATATGCGTCGCGACATTCTCATGACATTTCTCCTTGCAATGCGCTGCTAGCGGCGCTGAAATTCGGGCGCGCCAAGGACGAGGCCGGCGATCAAACCTTCGTTCACATGCTTCACCGGGTCATCGAGGCGCGCCTGAAGAATTTGTGGATCGGAGAGATGCTTCTCCAGAGTGTCGCGCGTCTGCGCGGAAACCTGGCCGCCAAGAAAATCTCCGAGAGCACGTGAGAGCACCAAACTTGGATCCGAGTCCGCGTCCTGACCAAACAGGCCCGCGAGATCGGTTTGCACGCCGGGCATGTGGTTGGTGGCGAGCGTCAATGCAAAATTCAGGCGATTGAGAAGAGCGCCGGCGTTGACCCAAACGTCCGCCGTGTCGGCATAACCCGTGGGCGGTTCACATTGATAGAGCGGCTCACCCATGCGTCCAACCCATTGAACGAGTTGCGGAGAAATGGTGGTTTGCGCGTCGAGTGCGCGCGCCGCGCTGACGGCGACTTCGAAGGGCGTCTTCACTTTGGCGCGGTAAGCATCGCGCGACCAGAATTCCGGAGAATAGATCATGGTCTTCAAGACAGCGCGCGTGTCGCCGTCACTGGAGAGAAAAGTTTGCGCCATGCGGTTGACGAGCGATTCCGGCGGATTGTCAGAGACGAAATGCTGGGCGAGTTGGAAGGAAATGTGATGAGCAGTCGCGTCACTCGTGGCGAGCATGTGGAGAGCTTCGAGACCGTCTTTCATTCCGCCGTAATTAAATGTTCTGCCCATGACGACTTTGGGGGAACGGTCATGGATGCGGTCGTCGAAGAAAAATTGCGGATCTTTACGCGGCGCGCGAATCGTCCATCCGGTAAGGCAATCGGCCATTTGAATTACATCTGCCTGCGTGTAACCACCATTTACGCCGACGGTGTGGAGTTCCATCACTTCACGTCCGTAATTTTCATTGAGGCCGCGCTCCTGTTTTTGGGGCGGACCCTGCGGCTGGCCATTCGGGAAACGCCCTGCCTGCGGGAACTGACGTGGCGGGGGCATCTCCATGCCCATGAACAGGCCCTGGAAACGCTGGCGACGCAGAGCGAGTTCCTGCTGCATGTGTTGGAAAGCGATTGGATCTGCGCTGAGCCAATTGTCGAGATAAAAAAGCATCGCGGGACTTTTGGCGGTGGCATCCAGCAGATTTTCGAACTTGCCCATGGCGTTGGGCCGAATCGT
>DATGJE010000188.1:0-6763 GCA_035295305.1 Candidatus Acidiferrales bacterium
GACACGCCGTAGCAAAGCGCCGCTTCATCGCCGCGACGAATCGCGCCCGGCGCGGCGTAAAAATTCAGAATTTTGAAATCATTTCCGCCAAAGTCCTCGACAAGCTCCTGAGCCCTTGCGCGCTTCGCATCCGCGGCTTTCTGCTCGATGTCGCGATTTTCTTGCCAGCGCGCATAGAAAATCCCGGCCACGATCAGCGCGGCAATCAAGACAACAATCCACGAGAATTTGAGAATTGTGCGGGCGGTCGACCGTACTTCGTTGGGATCGGACGTCATGCGCTTCCCTCTCCGCCAGAATAGCGCAACATCAATATCGGACGTTAGTCGCGCGACCCTCCGTTTCGTCGCTGAGCCAAATGTACAGCATGGCATGCGGAGAAGGCGGCGGCCACGACATGGTAATCTTCAGTGTTTGCTGCTGAGGCTCGCCCGGAACCGGAGTCGGAATGTTCTGCACGGGTATTCCATGCTTGGCGTCCCACCCGGTCATTGTGATTGCCTGCAGGTCGTCGCCCGTCAATACGCCCGCGTAAAGCGATGCGCCCAAGCTCTCGTCTGTCACCGTGAATTTGTCGATTCGCGGGAGACGAACGATGCGGCCGAGCGAATAGGGATCGGATGTGCCGGTCGCCTGATCGGTGAGCGTCGCCATCAATAAGCATCCGGACTGGCCCACATCGCCCGGGTTGAGCGACAAAAACAGAGAATGTTCGCCGGCAAGATCCAACTGGTTTGCGCCGTCGTGTTCGCCCGGTGCCAACGTCAAATCGCGCCTCGTGTCATCGGGCGCGCTGCAAGCGAGGTGCAGTGTGGAACGAGAGTCGATGTTTAGTGCGTCAATCGCAAAGCTGACAGCGGAGTTGGCGGGAATTTCACCGTCACGAAGCGCCACGCTCGTTTCCGAGGCAAAAGACTTCCTCACGCTCGCTATTTTGGGACGAGGGCCCACAACTTCCAATACATCCGGCACGTCGAGCGGTTCCCGAATCCCGGCGACGAATATCTTGGCGCTGATACGCGCGCCTTTCAGAGTTTTTGGATTGATCTTCAGTGTCGCCTGGCGCTCGCTCATGCCCGTTGCTTCCGGCGTGACCGGCTGGAGCGTCCACGACGCATCGGGGCTCGTGATTTTTTCGATCCGGTCGAGGCCCGTTCCTTGCAGATTCACGACTTGCTCCCGCTGTCCCAGATTGACGCGCAGCGGCAAATGATCCAGCGTCGGATTCGGTGGATGCACGGTAACGGGGACATCGTGCGTTTGGCCATTGATCTGGCTCAACCGCAGGAAATACGAGCCGGATTGCAGATGGCTCGCGTCGATGTTCGCCGTCAGCGCTTTGAGCGGACTCGCGTGGTCCGCATCGGAAAGAGTATATGAAACGCGTGTAAGCGCCGCCAGATTCTTGGAGTTGATCAGCGTCACATTGTTCAGAAATTCGAAGTCTGCGCCGGTAAGCTCCAGCGGAACCGAATCGTTTCCTACGACCAAATGATCCTCGGAATAGGCAGACAGCTTTACACTGGAATAATCGGCGAAGTTCAGCACATCGATGGGGCCTCGCACCGCCAGCGGAGTCCAATCCCACTTCGCCTCCAAACGATATTGCCCCGCGGGGAGTTCGACGTGCGTAAGATCGAGCACCAGCGAATCCACCTCGGGCCCGATATTGACCTTAAGAGGAATCGCAATATCTTTTGTTGGTGAAACCAAATGCCAATCCCGCGCGCGCGTCAAAAGCCTCAATTCGGCGACGCTATCGCACGACACCTCAATTGTTGAAATCCATTTGCTCGGTATATGCACGGGCTTGGGTAACGAGACGGACGGCGGCGGCGCGTCCGGAATCGGCAGCATCCACAGGTACGCGATTCGCACGTGGCTGGTTGATTGCGCCGGCTGCTTGCTGGTGCAAAGGTTCATGCCGTTCAAGGGAACGGGCTCCGCAAATGCCGATCGAAATTCCGCGCGCGGGAAAAACGTGGCATGCAATTCCGCAAAAAGACCTGCGCCGCCCGCTGCCAGCAGCACTTGCGGCCCAAAGAAAAACGTCGCGACCGAAGCGGCCAAGCCAGCCGACTGTTGCGTGATCGTCGGCCTGGCAGGCGGATCTGTGCCCGAAAACGCCGGCAGCATGGCGTGGAGAAGCTGCGCGGCTTGCTGGTCCGGCGGCATGTTAGCGCTGAGCGTCGGCAACGCCACGCCATATTGCGAGGAAAAATGGTTCAGCATGGATTGAAGATTCGTGCTGCCGGGTGCGGACTGCTCGTATTTCGAAAGCGTTTGAACCAGGGCCTCGACTTTCGAGGTCTGCTCCACGTAATCGCTCAACTTAAAAAGAAGGTCTGGATTTTTTTTAACGAAGGAATCGATTTTGTGAACGTCGAGGCCGTGCGGACCAAAAACGAGACCGACTTCGGCGGCATTCATGGGCACGCGCCATTCGGCGGCGGCCTTCGCGGGCTTGACCTCGAGAACATCGATGTGCCCGGCAGTGTCCGTGGAAAGCGGAGCCAGCAGGACCGCAACTTTCGCTTTGCCTTTTAGGTTCGCGGGCAGATTGACCGGCTCGTATCTCAATTTGTCGCCCGGCGCAATCAAATTGACGGAGCTCAACGGAAGTGCGACGCCGCCTCCGCGCGGCTCGACCAAAAGCTTGAAACTGCTGACGGGCATGCTCCCCGGGCACGATTGCGTGACATTTGCACGACAGGGCAAAATCCCCATCGTCGCGACGAAAACGCCTAGAAGTATTCCCCGCATCTCGAAGTTCCCTCGCTTGAAGGTTTACGTTGCCTGAAGAAAATTGTTCTTACAATGCTCACTGCGATTCGATTCGCGTACTTGCGGGTGAGTTGTCCCGTTATTCAGAGCGATGTGCCATGCGCAACGGCGCGAAAGTGAGGCGCAAAAAGTAGACGAAACGCGGGACCCTTCACGGAGTTCTTGGCGCGGGCGCTTCGCGCGCATGAATGGAAACCTTCGAGTTGTCGCTTGCCCAAAGACGGAAACCTCCGCGAAACGCATTGCGATTGTCGCCGGGTTCCGCGCCGGGAGGCAGTTTCTTCAATTTTTTTAAATTCCCTCCGCCGATCACGATGTAATCAGGTTCGAGCGCAGTCTTCAGACGCTCAACCACATCCGCCACGTGCCGCCGCCATTTCTTTTTTCCCAGACGTTTGAGGCCGCGCAGTCCGAGGTAATCTTCGTACGTGCGGCCCTTCTTGTATGGCAAATGCGCCAATTCCAAAGGCTGAAGCGTCCCATCCACAATCATCGCCGAACCCAGTCCCGTGCCCAGCCCCAAAAAAAGCATGCGCCCGCCGCGATAGCTGCCCAGCGCCTGCATCGCCGCATCATTCACCAATTTTACGGGATGCCCGAAAGCGTGGCCGAAATGGAATCCCACCCAGCCTTTGCCCAAATTGTACGGCTCGTGCAAAGGACGGCCCTGCACCACCGGTCCGGGATAGCCAATCGAAATCACGTCGTATTTCCAGCCGCTCGCCAACTGCTTCACGTCTTTCACCATTCGGGCGGCCGTCATCGTTGGCCCGGAGACAATCTTCCGCTCCTCGCGCTCTCCCGTCGCCAGCACTTTGACGTGCGTCCCCCCCACATCAATCACCAGAATCCGCAACCCGTGTTTGCTTTTTTTTGCCGTCACAATCTAACTCCTAAAAACTCTCCGTACCTATGCCAGTACATATCGTCACACATAACAAAACCCGTGCGCTGTCATCCCGCCTGCCCTGAGCCTTGGCGAAGGGAGCCGCAATCGGCGAGGCCTGCCTGCCGCAGGCAGGGATCTGCTTTTCTTTTACGTTGTCATTCCGAACCCGGCCTGCCCTGACGCAGGAAGGGTCGCCCGCTCTTGGCGAACGGTGTGAGAGATCTGCTTTCTCCTTCCGCCTCTGCGTACGCCCCTTCGAACCGTCGCCCAATCTACAGAATAGCGCAGGAAGAGCCGCCAGGCACATCATCCTCGAAAATCGATGGTGGTTCGGTTCGCGATTACCCGAGTACACGGACACGTTGCCGCTGCCACATGCCCACAGTGTTCATTCTCAAAATAGTTTCTGAGTAGCTGACGATCCACTCAGGGTCTTCGCGGGACACGTCGAAGATGGGCGTTTGTCGAATTGACGGCGTCAAGTGGGCTGGCGAGAACTTGACCGAAATCGCGGGAGTGTGGTTTCCTGAAATCATGTCACTTCCTGACCACAGCCGTCGGATATTGTCAGACCAGTTAACCTGTGCTAATGTCGCTCCGTGATTACGACGCAACCATCCGGCCCATTTCGCGCCCTACAAACAGGGCGGCGGCGGAGTTTGTGCACCGCCTAGCGGTTCCTCCGACTTCCCTCCCAGGGCATTTCCGCGCCGAATTCAGAGAATATATGATTTTTTCAATCGGTAATGACATGCACAGTCACGCAAACGCAACTGACTCAAAATGCACCACTTACACTTTCTTGATCGGTAATGAGTTTCGTTTTTGCGCGTCCCGCATTTTTCGCCCCTCCCGATTCTCATATTCCCGTTTCGGAGGCGTCCATCCCTGCCGCCGCCCAGGCAGCACTCCTCAACTCTCGACCCTTTCTCGCACAACTTTTCGCCATTTGCCAGAGCCTTGCCCGAAGAGTAGAATCGGTCTCCCCGGTGCCCCCGATAGCTTCCCAGCGGAGATAGGAGAAACGCAGACCGTGAAAGGCGAAACACAAGATAATCCGTCGGTGGAACTCGGCTTGGCGCGTTGGATGGCGCGCGCACGGAAAATCTGCAAGAAGGCAGGCAAGGAACCGAACGCCGACAATATCCATGACCTGCGAACTGCGCTGCGCCGATGCCTGGCCATCGAGAGCGCGCTGAGCGAGTGCGATCCGCATCCCGACTGGAAAAAAATGAAGCGCGCGGCCAAGAAGCTCCTGAAAAATCTCGGCGAGCTGCGCGATTCGCAAGTGCTGCTCGACTGGCTGGGAAAACTGGAAGTCGCGAAGGATGGATTGGGCGAGGCGCTCAAAATGTCGGTTGCGCAGGAGCAAAAGCATTTGAAAGCGGCCGCATCGAAGGCCCTCGGCGATTTCGACCAGCAAAAATGGAAATCGTGGGAGGAGACGCTTGCTCCGCGTGTCGCGCTGATCGCGCCCGAGAGCCCGGTAGCGCAGTACATCGCCCTCGAAAGATGGGAAGAGGGCCACCGCCGACATCAGTTCGCCCTGCACAGCCAGTCCAGAATCGGATATCACCGGCTGCGAGTGGGTCTCAAGAATTTCCGTTACACCGTGGAGAATTTCCTTCCCGGCTTAAGGGCAGAGTGGGACAAAGACCTCAAGCAGCTCCAGAATCTCTTGGGCGACGTGCATGATTTGGACGTGCTCTGGTCGAATGTGATTCGCGTGCGTCCCGAGAGCGACCGCGCGACGCTGGCAACTTGGAAAGCGGCCATCGAAGAGGAAAAGAAGCAGCGCCTCGCGCAATACCGGTCAAGCGCGGCGGGCAAGAATTCAGTATGGCAAGTGTGGCGAGCTGCGTTACCTCAGGACGAAAAACTGGAAGAGGCTGCGGTAGCAAAGCTGGGCGCTTGGGCGTCCTTACGAACGCCGGAGTTCGCGCCTGTGCAGCGCATCGCGGCAAGGGCTGTGGAATTGTACGACGTACTGGCCGCGCGAGGATTTGCCGTTGGCCTGCCGACCGAACGCGCGCGGTGGATCGTGCAGGCGGCGGCGTTGATGCAAGACGTCGGCTTGAGCGAAGGAAGCAAAGGGCACCACAAGGAATCATACCGCTTGATTCGCAAGCTGCCGGTGCCGATTGGATGGAAACAAACGGAATTGCAATTGGCCGCGCTTGTGGCGCGTTACCACCGGAAAGCTCTACCACAACTGAAGCACAAGGAATTCAGCAGGCTGCCCGCGGCGATGCAGCAAGCCACACTTTTCCTTGCGGGCATTCTGCGGCTGGCGAATTGTTTCGAGCAAGCGGCAAAACCAATACGAAAACTGGAGCTGGACGTAACGCTTGAGGGCCTGACGCTTCGCGCCTATGGTTACGATGGCGAGGAACCGCTCCTGTCGAAGCTGGCCAACGCCAAGCATTTGCTTGAAATCGCGTGCCGCAAGCCAATCGTCATTTTGCCCGGCGCGGCGGGCGCACCAGTTCGACAAGTGGAACTGAAGGCAAAGGCGCATGCCGCATAAGGAATCCGTTTTGGTAATTTCGCTGTTTTGCTTGCCCTAAATTTTGCGCGCTACTCGGCGAGAAATCTGAGGGCCCTTGGCGTGTAAATGGCGACGATCGCGCCGTGCGGCGGCGAAAAAGATTCCACTTCCAATGACGCCAACCCTGCCTTCTTTAGCGATGTAACCGCCGAGCGGCTTCCGATCGCATAAGCGATCACCTCGTCCAAATTCGGCGCGTGTCCCACGCAGATTACTTCGTCGATCTTGATTCCCGCCAACTCCTTGAACAAATCCGCGGGTTTCGCTTCTGACTTCAGCGCATCCGTGTAGCGCAGTTTTTTTACCGGATAACCCAGCGCGTTGCAGGCGATCTCCGCGGTTTGCACCGCGCGCAAGAGAGGGCTCGTCAGAATAATGCCGGGCTTAATTCCGAGCGCATGCAATCCGCGAGCTGCGGCTTCTGTTTTGGCGACTCCCTTGGGCGTGAGGAAGCGGTCTGCGTCTGGAGGTGAAGCAGGGTCTTCGCGATCGATCGCGATGCCGTGGCGGAAGAGATGAACTTTCATGTGCGATTCCTTTTT
>DATGJE010000189.1:0-7956 GCA_035295305.1 Candidatus Acidiferrales bacterium
GCGGGTCGCGGGAGCAGTGCCAATTCTTCCGCCGCCTCCACCGGCCTTCTTGTTCCCCATCTTCAGCTTGGCCAGGTAGGGTGAAACGTCCAGCGGCGTCACGGTCATCGCATTGGCCTGCATCGGCGGAGACATAAATTCCGGCAGCAGCGGCAAAATGATCAGCACGATCACCAGAACGTGAAACGCCAACGATAGCGCCTGCACCTTTGTGAACTGCTTGTTCGGCGTCCAGATTTCCGGCACGGCAATCGGCTTGCTCGTCACCTTCAACGGAGGCAATTTCCGCGGCGCAACTGTGTCGCGGATATTTTCCCAGAAAGTGGCGAACCATCCTTGGGACGTGACCAATAACTCAGAATCGGATGCCTGTCGCGCGGAAGCAGGCAAGCGGCGCAGAAGTTCCTTGAAGTTGTCCGACATCGACGAGCCGAACCGCGCTGGTTGAAAAGCGCTTGGCCCTGTCCCCCGCGGAACTTTCACCGGCCGCTCGGTCAGGAATTCCTTGACGTTCGACAGGAACATCGAAAACCCAGACTCCCGCGTCACCGAACGCCATGTAAGGTCGAAAGCCAAAGCGCGAGCTCGCTCGGGTTGTCCGCTTTGCGGCTGCACGTTTTCGGATGGATCCGCTTGACTCATAAATCGGCTTACACTCTTCCGCCCAAGGCCCTCGTCGTTTTATTTAGATTCTGCCGGGCAAAAAAGGATGTATGGCCTCCCGCGGGCTGACACCTATGCCTTTTCATTGTAACATACGAAGTTCACTGCGGCGCGCGACGTTCCGCTCCGTTAACATCAATAAAAAGCCTCAGAAAAGGCCTAATGGCGAAACCTCTCGACCTGAAAAGCACCATCAATCTGCCCCGCACCGATTTCCCGATGAAGGCCCAATTGCCTCAGCGAGAGCCGCAGCAGCTTGCTCAATGGGAGGCGGAAAAGCTGTACCAGCGCATTCTCGAATCCCGTGCTCAGGCCCCGCTTTTTGTCCTCCACGACGGCCCTCCCTATCCCACGGGGGACATTCACCTCGGCACCGGCCTGAATAAAATCATGAAAGACATGGTCGTGAAATCGAAGACCATGGCCGGTTTCCGTTCACCATACATTCCCGGCTGGGATTGTCACGGCCTGCCGATTGAATCCAAGGTCGAAAAGCAACTGGGTGGAAAAAAAGACAGCGTCACGCCCGCCGAATTTCGCCGCATGTGCCGCGAGTTCGCCGTGAAATATATCGACCAAAACCGCCGCGATTTCAAGCGCCTCGGCGTCCTCGGCCGGTGGGAGAAGCCTTACCTCACCATGGACCCGGAGCACGAAGCGACCATCGCCGACGCGTTCCTGACCTTCATGGAGAAGGGCTACGTTTATAAAGGTTTGAAGCCAGTCTACTGGTGTATTTGCGATCGCACCGCGCTCGCCGAAGCTGAAGTTGAATACGCCGACCACATCAGCCCCTCGGTCTACGTTCGTTTCAAGCTGGCCCAAGACGGCGCGGACACGCATAATATTCCCGTCGCACTCAAAGGCAAAAATGTTTATGGCATCATTTGGACTACCACGCCCTGGACGATTCCCGCCAGCATGGCGCTCGCTTTCCATCCGGACTTTGTTTATGCGGCGGTCGAAACCGACGGAGGCGACGTTTACCTGGTCGCGAATCAACTTCGTAAAAGCGTTGCAGATGCTTGCGGCTACAAAGAATCAAAACTCCTCGCCACGTATAAAGGCAGCGAACTCGAAGCCGCGCATCTGAAATTTCACCATCCGTTTCTCGACCGCCTTGAACCCGCCGTCCTCGCCGAGTATGTCACGCTGGAGCAGGGCACTGGAATCGTCCACACCGCGCCAGGCCATGGCGCTGACGATTTTCGCACCGGCCAAAAATACGGTATCGACACGTATGCACCTCTCGATGACGACGGCCGTTTCGTCGAAGGTCTGCCCGAATACAAAGGCAAGACGGTTTTCGAAGCCAATCCGCTCATCATCAAACTCCTCGAATCGCGCGGCGCGTTGATCGGCCAGGGAAAATTGCAGCACAGCTATCCGCATTGCTGGCGCTGCCACAATCCCGTGATTTTTCGGGCCACCGAGCAGTGGTTCATCGATCTCGAACACGACCATCTTCGCCGGCACGCCCTCGACGAAATCCGCAAAGTGAAATGGACTCCCGAGTGGGGCGAGCAGCGTCTCTCAGGCATGGTCGCCGAACGCCCCGACTGGTGCATTTCGCGCCAGCGCTTCTGGGGTGTGCCGCTCATCGTGATGTATTGCGAACAATGCGGCGAACAATTCAAGGATTTTCACGCGCTGCGCAACGTTATCCGCTGGTTCGAAAAAGAAGGCGCGGACGCCTGGTTCACGCACTCAGCTGAGGAATTGCTGCCGCCCGGAACGAAATGCAAATGCGGTTCGGCGCGTTTCCGCAAAGAGAAAGACATTCTCGACGTGTGGTTCGAGTCCGGCTCAACCAGTCTCGCGGTGTTGAAAGACGGCATGTGGCCCGCCGACGTTTATCTTGAAGGTCCCGATCAATATCGCGGCTGGTTCCAAAGTTCGCTGCTCGTTGGCATCGGCACGCGCGATCGGGCACCGTACAAACAGGTGGTCACGCATGGCTGGACTCTCGACGCGGCTGGCCGCCCCATGTCGAAATCCACTGGCAACGGCGTGCTCCCCAGCGAAATCTGCGAAAAATGGGGCGCGGATCTGCTTCGCCTGTGGACCACTTCGCAGGATTACCACGCCGACATGCGCTTTTCCGAACCGATGATGACGCAGCTCGCCGAGTCTTACCGCAAGATTCGCAATACGTTCCGCTTTGCCCTCGGCAATCTGGCGAATTTCGATCCCGCGCGCGACGCCGTCGCGGACCACGAACTTTCGGAGATGGATGCGTGGATGCTCTATCGCACCGGCGAACTCGTCGCGAAATGCCGCGCCTGGTATGACGAATTTGAATTTCATCGCGTTTTTCACGCGCTATACGATTTCTTCGTCGTCGATTTGAGCGCCTTTTATTTCGACGTGCTCAAGGACCGCCTGTACACATTTGCTCCGCGCAATATCGCGCGCCGCTCCGCGCAAACGGCAATCTATCGCATCACCAGCGCGCTCGTTCGCCTCGCTGCGCCGATTCTCGTCTTCACCTCGGAAGAAGTCTGGAAACTTCTTCCGCGCGCCGCCGGCGAACCCGACAGCGTTCACATCGCGCTTCTTCCCCTTGCCGAGGATTTCGCGACAGGCCTCGACCGGCGCAAATCAGAGAATTGGGAATCCTTGCTCGCCATCCGCGAGCAGGCGCTCAAGAAGCTCGAGGAAGCGCGCAACGCGAAAGTGATCAACAGTGGCCTCGAAGCGAAGCTCAAAATGCGCGCCAGCGGTAAGATCCTTGACCTCCTGAAGAATTACGCGTCTTCGCTGCCGCAATTGTTCATCGTTTCACAAGTAAACGTGGAACCCGCGAACAGCAATGCCGCAGCCGCTAGCGGTCAAGTTGACGAGATTGAAGTCGTCCACGCCGACGGCAAAAAATGCGAGCGTTGCTGGAATTACTCGATTCACGTTGGCGAGAACGCTGACTATCCCACCATCTGCGAGCGTTGCACTGCGGCCATCGCCGAAATCGAAAGCAGCCGCGACGCTGCCGTTGAGAGCGCCAATCGCTGATGGTGGCCTCGCGCAGCATCGCGTGGCGCTGGCTGATTCTCATCATCGCCGCCATACTTGCCGCGGACCAGGCCACCAAGCACGCCATCGAAAAATACACCTCGGCCGATTATCTGCATGTCGTCATCCCGGGCGTCCTTAACTTTATCCACACTCACAATCCGGGTGTAGCGTTCAGCCTTTTTGCGGATTCACATTCGCCCGCGGTCCGCTTCATGCTCCTTGCGTTCTCCATTGCCGTGATTATTTTTTTGTTTTGGCTTCTTGCCGCCGAACGTGCTGGCGGCCGCATGGGCCAAATCGGCATGGCCATGATTTTGGGCGGAGCGCTCGGCAACGTCTTCGATCGCTTGACGGAACGCGGCGTCACCGACTTCATCGATCTTCACATTCAATCCCACCATTGGCCCACGTTCAACGTCGCCGATTCTGCCATCGTCATTGGCGCGGCTCTTGTTTTGCTGGAACTCTTTCGTGATTGGGGGCATTCTAGCAACCGCCAAGGAGCCTCCTAGTCATGCATCCGCTGTTAGGGACAATCCCCACGCCGTGGGGTGGTATCCCGATCTACACATACGGCGTGCTGGTTGCTTCAGGCGTGCTGCTCGGCCTTTGGTACGCGCGTCGCTACGCGCCGCAGGCGGGCATCGACCCCGAGCGCGTCTGGAATCTCGGCATCTACATGGTCTTGGTCGCGCTTGTCGCGGCGAAGATTTGGCTTCTCATCGTTAACGGCCAATATTATTCGCAACATCCCAACGAAATCTTCACTCTTGCCACTTTGCAGTCCGGCGGCACGTTTTATGGCGGACTCTTCGGCGCGCTCGCGTTTGGGGCTCTTTACACGCATTATCAGCGCATTTCGTTTCTACCGCTCGCCGATTGCTATTTCTCGGGTCTGCCTCTCGGCCACGCCATCGGCAGGCTCGGTTGCTTCGCTGCGGGTTGTTGTTACGGCAAGCCCACTTGGCTGCCATGGGGCGTCGTGTTCACCGATCCGCGCGCGGCGCAGTTGGTCGGCACGCCGTTGAACGTCCCGCTTCATCCGACGCAGCTCTATGAATCCATCGCGGAGTTCATCAATTTCCTCATCCTAGTATTCCTCGCGAAAAAGCAGCGCTTCGCAGGCGAGATTTTCGCAACCTATATGCTCCTTTACGGCTTCGAGCGCGGCCTGATCGAATTTGTGCGCGCCGATCCGGACCGCACGTTGTTCCTTCATGGCAGGTTTTCTCTGATGCAGGTCGTCAGCCTCGCTTTGATTGTGATCGGCGCTTGGATTTTGCGTCGCGGAATGAAACATGCCACGACACTCCACCATCCTCAGCCCGCCCCGGCGCGCCAATAGCGCGGCAGGACCCGCCGCCGACTGACATGACCTCAAAACACACCCCTGTTGACGATGCCTTTGACAAAGTCTCCGACAAAGTGCGTGACAAAGACCGTGACCAAGCTCGTGACAAAAATAATGTCCCGCGCGATTTCGCTCGCGCCGCCAAACTCATCGTTGCTGCCGAAGACACCGGCCAGCGCCTCGACCGTTTCTTGACCGCGCGTCTTCCTGATTTCAGCCGCACGCGCATCCAGTCCCTTCTTGATCACGGTCACGCCCGCGTGAATGGCGCACCAGCCAAGCGCTCACATCGCGTCGAGGCTGGCGACGCAGTCGCCATCGAAATTCCTCCGCCAGCACCCATGCGCGCGCAGCCCGAAGCCATCCCTATCGAAATCCTCTATTCGGATGAAGACCTCATCGTCGTCAACAAGCCCGCGGGCATGGTCGTTCATCCGGGCGCGGGCGTGAAGACCGGCACGATGGTCAACGCCCTGTTGCACGAATTTGGCGCGCGTGGCGAACTTTCCTCCATCGGCGGGGAACTGCGTCCGGGAATTGTGCATCGCCTCGACCGCGAAACCTCCGGCGCGCTCCTGGTCGCGCGAAATGACAAAGTTCATCGCGCTCTCTCCGATCAATTTCGCGATCGCCAGATCGGCAAGACCTACATCGCGCTTCTCCATGGCAGGCTGAAAGACGACACAGGCCGCATCGAGTTGCCTGTCTCCCGCGATCTGCATCGCCGCGTCCGCATGACCACTCGTCGGCGCGAAGGCCGCGCCGCGCGCACCGACTGGCGCGTCCGCATGCGCCTACCCGGTTACACATTTTTGGAGGCGGATCTCCACACTGGACGCACGCATCAAATTCGTGTTCATTTCTCCGCTCTCGGTCATCCTATCGTTGGAGACACGCTCTACGGCGCGCCCGCACAGCCGAAGGCTGGCGTCACTTTGCTCCCGCCGCTCGGCCGCAATTTTCTTCATGCCGCGCACCTCCACTTTCTGCATCCAACCACGGGGAAGGTGATTGACGTGCGCGCGCCTATGCCCTCGGACTTGGCAAACTATCTTCGCCAGCTTGCCCGTGCCTCGGGAGCCGGCAGCGAATCGATTGACGCTGTCCTCGCGCCGTACCTATAATCGTTTACTCCACAGTGGCGGGACCCATGACTAAGAAAACGCGCAAGAATACGGTCAGCACCCTCTTCGCCGGAATCTGTCTATTGCTTCTCCTCGGCGTCGCAAGCAGTGCCTTCGCGCAACAGAAGCCTGTTCTCCCGCCTCCGCCGGATACTCAGCAAAAAACGATTCCGCAGCAGGCGCCTACGCTGCACGTCAACGTCCGATTGGTCCATTTAGTTGCGGCTGTGATGGATCGGCGCAACAAGTTCGTCACCGATTTGAACGAAAACGACTTTAAGGTTTTTGAGGATGGCAAGCAGCAGCGCATCACTCAATTCAGCCGCCAGGCGGATTTGCCTCTGCGCATCGGCATGCTTCTCGACACATCGAACAGCATTCGCGAGCGGTTGCACTTCGAAAAGGACGCCGCGGTGGATTTTCTTTACACCGTAATTCGCCGCCACCAAGATCAGGCTTTCTTGATGACCTTCGACAACGAGCCCGAAGTCATACAGGACTATACCGACGACGTCGGCCAGTTAAGCTCCGTGATTCAGAAGCAAAATTCCGGCGGTGGCACGGCGCTCAACGACGCGATTTACGCCGCCAGCCAGAAACTCATGACCGCGCCGCCCGCGTCCGGCCCCAACCCGGATATCCGCCGCGTTCTCGTCCTGATCAGCGACGGCGATGACAATCTCAGCGACCACGCCTTGAGCGACGCCATCCAAATGGCCGACCGCGCCGGCGTTTCCATTTACTCCATCAGCACGAACAACGATTGGGTCACCACCGACACTCCCACTCCGGAAAAGCTTCACCTGTCGGAGGGCGAAAGGGTTCTCCAGGAATACTCCGACGAAACGGGTGGCCGCGTTTTCTTTCCGTATCGCGTCGATGATCTCGCCCAATCCTTCCTTGATATCGGGAACGAATTGCGCAGTCAGTATCTCCTCGGCTACGCGCTTCCCAACCCCGACGCCAATGGCGAGTTTCACCGCGTGGACCTTCGCGTGGATCGTAAAGGCTTGGTCGTCCGCTCACGCAAGGGTTATTACGCCACCGCGCCAGTCACCACCCCCGCCGAACCAACCCCGTCAGGCGCAGGCGCGCCGCCGCGCTAGGCGTTCATGCAGGCCCTTAATTTTTGAGGTTCTTTGGCTGCGTCGATTCGAGGCTTGCTCGTCTTCCTTGCGGAAACAAAAACCGCTTTTATAAGGGGCTGAGTCTGCCCGCCCCTGCCCGCCGCGGCGGGGGGAGGCAGTCTCGATGCCCGGTTGCTGTCGCCGTCGCTTTTGTCTTCGTAGGGGCGAGGTTAATCCCCGCCCGTCGGCGCAGAACGCCGAGCTTTCGTGTTGTAGAGCCGCGACTCTACCGCGCGCTGCGTCCGGGCGCGTAGTAGCCCTGCCGCGTCAGCACGCGAAGGCCTTGTGTTGTCGTTTCCACTTTGATTTTGCGAAACGCCCCGTTTGCGGCCGTGTCCGTGGGATAGTACGCGATCACGTACTGGCTGCGCAGTTCCTGCGAAATCTGATCGAACGCCTTATCCAAATCATTGTCGTTCCGCACCGCGATCACGCGCCCGCCCGTCTGCGTCGCCATTTCCTGCGCGATGCTTCTTCCTATGTAACCAATGCTGAAAGCGTATTGCGGATCCGCCACCAGCAACACATGGACCACCGCATTGGCTTCTTGCGCTGCGAGAATCGCATCTTGCACGCTGTGGTTGCTTCCTTCATCCTGCGCATCGGTCAAAATGATCAGCGCTTTGCGCCCTGTCTCCGACGGGAGTTTGTCGAGGCACACCTGATAAATCGCATCATA
>DATGJE010000190.1:0-5758 GCA_035295305.1 Candidatus Acidiferrales bacterium
AGAGCGGCGTATCTTGCGCCGGCTTGATGACCACGGTGTTTCCGCAAACGAGCGCGGGCATCATTTTCCAAGACGGAATCGCGATGGGAAAATTCCACGGCGTAATCAATCCGCAAACGCCAATTGGCGAGCGCACACTCATCGCGAATTTATTCGGCAACTCCGAAGGAGTCGTCTGCCCAAACAGGCGCCGCCCTTCGCCAGCCATCAAGTACGTCATGTCGATTGCTTCCTGGACGTCGCCGCGCGTCTCGGCCAGCACTTTGCCCATCTCGCGCGTCATATCGACAGCCAAATCTTCCTTGCGCTGAATCATGATTTCAGCCGCGCGATACAAAATCTCCGCGCGCTTTGGCGCGGGCGTCAGTCGCCACTTATCGAATGCATTTTTCGCCGCTTCCACCGCGCGGTTCACATCCTCCGCGCTCGACGCCGGGAAGATTCCCACCAAATCGTCCGTGTTCGCCGGATTGCGGTTCTCGATTCCCTTGCCGCCCGACGATTCCACCCATTCGCCGTTGATGTAATTCTTATGAGCGTTCGGAAAAACTGCCGTAGCCATGAACTGCCTCCTCGAAATTTCCTGTCGTCCTATCAAGCTAACAGACCCGCGCGACCAGCGTCAATCAACGTCAAGAATCGCCTCTGCCCGCTCCTCCTGCACATCGGGGGCACACTAATCACCATTTGGATGCATGGCCCCGCTGAATCGCGGATATCCTTGTGCGCCCCAAATGCATCTCGGAAACCAGAGATTACATCTGGTTCAGAACGATGATGATGATTTGAATACTGATATTCTGAAGGATATACTTCTTCATCGATAAAATCAGGAATGCCGTAAATCGGCACGCTGGCATGAAAGACTCGATTCACAAACGGATCGTGAAATGGCCCGCCTTCCAGCGGGCAAGGAAAGAACGTTCCAACGTAAATCGCCCGCTTACCAGTTCCGCAAGCTCACCGATACAGGGCAGAATTGCCCGCATCATCGTAGCGTCGTTCGCACTTTCCGTCCTCATCCTAGCAGCGTATTTCTCTGGAAACGTTCGGCGTACAAGAGCGTCAAACTCTGAAGAGTCAGGCACCGCTACCGTGACGAAAAAGGATTTTGTCCAGGTGCTTCGCTTAACTGGCACAACAGAGGCCGTCAGGTCGCGCCCGGTGCTAGCCCCGCGGTTGGAAGGCGCACAACTCGATTCCATGGTAGTGACGAGACTTGCTCCCGCGGGCGCACGCGTGAAAAAGGACGACGTGCTCGTCGAATTCGACCGCCAGGCCCAGATCAAGGACGCTCTCGATAAAAAAGCGACTTACCAGGACCTTGTAGATCAGGTTGAGGAGAAACGCGCCGCCGAGGACGCCGCCCGCGCCAAGGATGAGACAGAATTAAAGCAGGCCGAGGACGATCTCACCAAGGCGCAGCTGGAAGTCACGAAGAACGACATTGTTTCCCGCATTGACGCCGAAAAAAACCAGGAAACTCTCCAAGAGGCGGATCAGACTCTCAAGCAACTCCGTCAGACTTTTCAATTGAAGCGCGAGGCAGCGGCCGCCGACATTCGTGTCCTGGAAATCCAGCGGGACCGTGCGCGCAGCACGATGCTCTACGCCCAAGGAAACGCAGAGAAGATGACCATACGCTCACCGATGGATGGCATCGTGGTTCTAAACACAATTTGGCTGGGCAGCCGAATGGGAGAAGTCCAGGAAGGCGACGAAGTGCGTGCCGGCGTCCCGTTCATGAAGGTGGTTGATCCCGCGCAAATGGATGTTCGCGTAGCGGTCAACCAGGAGGACATGCCCGAACTCCGCATTGGCCAGCCGGCGACCGTGCACCTCGATGCATATCCTGGTCTTTCCTTTCCGGGAGTCCTCGACGAACTGGCCCCGCTGGGCCATTCGGGTCAATTCACAGATAAAGTTCGCACGTTTGTGGCTATTTTTTCGATTCGCGGAAACAATCCCAAACTGATGCCCGATCTTTCCGCGTCCGCCGACGTGGAACTGAGCAAGCTGCAAAACGTTCTGGTTGTGCCGGCGCAAAGCGTCATCAACGATAAAGGTCAAGACTACGTGTTGCTCAAAACGGCGACTGGCTTCGACAAGCACCAAGTGAAAATCGGCCCGGCAAACGATCTCGACATCGTGATTGAATCCGGATTGCGCGCTGGCGACGTAATCCGTACAACACGCGAAGGCACGGGTTCTTCCTGATTGCTATGAACAAGATCGGGAATTTATGGAAGCGAAGAAAAGGAGCGGTTCTCCTCTGCTCTTTCGTCATCTTCGGATTTGCGGGCTTTGGAGCTTTTCGATTAGCTCGCCCTGAGCCGTTAATTCCCAGCGCCCTCGTGCAGCGTGGAGAATTCACGGACTACGTGCAGCTTCGCGGTCAGGCCAAAGCCCTAAAGTCCGCCATCATTTCGGCTCCGTATCAGGCGGGCGATCTGCAAATCATCAAGCTGGCGCAGAACGGCGCACAAGTGAAAAAAGGCGACGTTGTGGTGGAGTTTGACGCGACGACGCTGAAGCAAACCCTCGCGCAGGATCAATCCACATTGAAATCCTCTGACGCCGAAATCCAGGCAGCGCGCGCCCAAGCCCGCCTGAAAGAAGAGCAGGATCTTACCGACGTCATGAAAGCGCGGTTCGACGTGCAGTCCGCGAAGCTCGACGCCAGCAAGAGCGAGATCCTCTCGAAAATCGATGGCGAGGAAGCGGATTTGAAACTGGCCGACGCGCAGCAGAAGTTGAAAGAAATGGAAGAAAAGCTGAAGGCAGACCGCGATGCCGACGCGGCGACCATCGAGAGCAAGCAGCAAAAACGCGACCAGGCTCTCTACGGGGTTCGCCAGACGGACCGTGGCCTCGATGCGCTCACGCTGCGCGCTCCCACGAACGGCATTGTAACTTTGCAGGACAATTGGCGCGCCGCCAATGCCATGGGCAACCCCCCTCCGTTCAAGCAGGGCGATCGCGCGTGGCCGGGCGCGGAAATCGCCGAATTACCCGACCTGTCGACGCTCGAGATTTCCGCCCGCCTTGACGAGACAGAGCGTGGTCGCATTCAAACGGGCCAGACGGCCAACATACGCATCGACGCCATCCCGGATCGAGATTTTACGGGACGCATCACTCAAATCAGCACAATCGCGAGCATGGATTTTTCGGCGGGTTGGCCTTTTCCGAGGAATTTTACGATGGACATAGTTCTCGGCCACTCAGACCCCAGGCTTCGTCCCGGTATGAGCGCAAACGTGCGCGTCATCGTGGACCGGGTTTCCAATGGAGTCACCATTCCGTCGGCGGCGCTGTTTCGCAAAGCTGGGCAAAGCGTCGTCTACGTGCTGCACGGGGCGAAAGTGGAACAGCGTTCCGTTGAAGTGTCGCGACGCAGCGGCGATCAGATCCTGATTGCGAAGGGATTGCAACCCGGCGAGCGCGTGGCGCTGCAAGAACCGGCGGCATCCGATTAGCGATATAGAAATGGCCCTGAAAAATATTCCATTTGGCTCTCTCGTGCTCTTCGCGCTCGCAACGGTGAGTCTCGCTTCGTGCGCGGCTCGCGGCGCCACTCAATCTTCGACGCAAGACATACCAGTCGCCGCGGTGAAACAGGGTGAACTTCAGCCCAAGGTGTATACGACCGGCGAACTGCGCGCCACGCAAACCGCCATGCTCATCGCGCCGCCAATCGCCGGGGGTACTCTGCAAATCATTCAGCTCGTGAAGACAGGCACTCCGGTAAAGAAAGGCGACGTTGTCGTTGCGTTCGACCCCAGCCAGCAGCAATACAACCTCGAGCAAGCCCAATCCGATTTCGCGCAAGCGGAACAAGAAATCGTGAAGGCCAAGGATGATTCGGCGGTGCAGACTGCTCAAGATCAGACGGCGCTGCTAAAAGCGACGTTTGCGGTGCGTCAGGCTGAATTGGACGTGAGTAAGCACGAAATTGTCAGCTCCATCGACGCGCAGAAAAATCAATTGACCTTCGATGAGGCAAAGCGAGCCCTCGCGCAACTCCAGCAAGATATTCAATCGCACGCAGCGTCGAACCAAGCCACCGTCGCCGTCGACAACGAGAAACGCAACAAAGCGAGCCTCGCCATGCATCAGGCAGAAGAGAACATTGCCAACATGCAAGTGAAGTCCCCCATCGATGGACTGGTTGTTGTGAGGGAAAACGAGAACGCGTCCGGGGGATTCTTTTTTGGTGGGATGTCTCTGCCTGAATATCAGGTGGGCGATCAAATCGGGCCGGGTAACGTCGTCGCGGACGTGATTGATATCGGCCAGATGGAGATCGCCGCCCAAGTGGGAGAGGCAGATCGTGCCAACCTCAAAATCGGGCAATCCGTCGAGGCGAAGGTGGACGCTCTGCCGGGATTAGCCGTGCGAGGTAAGGTGAAGACGCTCGCCGGAATGTCCGGCGGATTTTTCTTCGACGAGGACGCCGCGCACAAATTCAGCGTCACCGTGCAACTGACCCAGGCGAACGCTGAACTGCGCCCGGGTTTTACGACCCGCCTTGTCATTCTCGGCGATCCGCTGAAACATGCGCTGTACGTTCCACGGCAAGCCGTGTTTCAAAAAGACGGGAAGGCCACCGTCTATGTGAAAACCGGCGGCGGTTTTGACGCCCGCGAAATCAAGATTCGTTACGTGACCGAAGGCTTGGCCGTCATCGACGGGCTGAAAGAGGGCGCGCAAGTCGCCTTGATTGATCCCACGCAGAAGTCCGCTGGCAGCAAGCCCGGCGCATCCGGTCCGGCGCCAAGTCCGGGAGCGCCCTGAGAATGGCGACACGTCCAATCGACCCCGCCCGGCTGGCTTATCCTCGCTCGCTGCTGCACTGGCTGCCTGATCTCCGATTGGGCTTTGACAACCTGATGATCCACAAGCTGCGTTCCCTGCTGACCATGCTGGGAATGATATTCGGCGTCGCTGCCGTGGTGTCCATGCTGTCCATCGGCGCGGGCGCACAACAAAAAGTGATGGCTTTCATCGAGGAGCTCGGCGTCCGCAATCTGATTGTGGAGGCAAAAGAAGCGAGCAATTATCAAACGCTTCAGAAGGTGCGCCGGATTTCGCCCGGCCTGACATTCGACGATTACCGGGCGATTCTGGGTGTTGCAGGCATCGCGGAGGCTACGCCGCGCAAACGCTTCGCGCCTTCGAAGCTGATTCCCAAAGCCGAGCAGGATGACCCGCAAGTTTACGGCGTCAACCAAAACTATCCTCATATCGCCGGACTGCAAGTGACGCAAGGCAGGTTCTTCGACGCGCAGGAAAATGCCGCCGCCGCGCCCGTTTGCGTTCTCGGTTCCGCGGCGAAATTCAATCTGTTTGGCTCCGCAGATGCGCTTGGCCAATACATCAAAGTGAACGACCAGTGGTTTCACGTGATTGGCGTAGTGGCGCCGGAATTAGCGGCGCAAACCGATGTGGCCGGCGTGCCCAATCAAGACTTGAACAACCTGATTTACGCTCCCGTGAATGCGGTGGTCCTCCGGCTGGAGGATTCCATGAGCGACATGAAGGATGAAATCGACGGCATGTACCTGCATCTGGCGCCCGCCGCGGACAGTGCAAGTGTCGCTGATATCGTCCGAGGCGTCCTCAATACTACACATCACAATACGGGCGATTTCACGGTGATTGTGCCCGCCGAACTTCTCGCCGAACAACAGCGCACCGAGCGCCTGTTCAACACAGTGATGGTGGCAATTGCATCGATTTCACTGCTGGTCGGAGG
>DATGJE010000191.1:0-12035 GCA_035295305.1 Candidatus Acidiferrales bacterium
GGGCAAACCGATATTCTTGGATTTTTCCGTGATGGCGGCGAGCCGAGCCATGAAGATGCAGCGGCGCGCTTCTTCGTTGAATTTCTCGAACATGATTATTTGTGATGGCGCTCCTGATCGAGGTAGAAACGGGCGAGTTCCATGTCGGCGGGCCGGGTGATTTTGATGTTGCGCTCGGAGCCGTGGACGACATAGACATCGCGGCCCGTGCGCTCGACGAGAGCCGCTTCGTCGGAGGCGGTGAAGCCGTCCTGTTCGGCGCGCGCGAAGGCGTCTTTCAACACGGCAATCTGAAAGGCTTGCGGCGTCTGCGCCAAAACAATTCGTTCGCGCGGAATGGTGGCGGAAATCAGCGCGACGTCCTCGGGAAGCGTGGCGCGGCGAACTTCCTTGACCGTGTCGATGGCAGGAACGCCGAGAATCACGGCGCCACGCGTGCGCGCTTCGGTGATGACGCGATCGACTTGCTCGCGCGTGATGAAAGGGCGCACTGCGTCGTGGACAAGAACCAACTCCGTATCCGCTGAAATCTTCGCCAGAGCGTTGCCGACAGACTGCTGGCGAGTCTCGCCGCCCTTCACAACGCGGATCGGAGGGCCAAGATTTTCTTTTGACAAGCGCTGTTCCAGAGCCTGAACTTCGTCGGGACGGGTGGCAATTAAAAATTCCGAGATGGCCGCGCACTGCGATAACCGCCGAAGCGTGAATACGACAATGGGTACGCCGTCGAGTTCGAGGAATTGCTTGGGGACGTCGGAACCCATACGGGTGCCGAGTCCGGCAGCGGGAAGGATGGCGGCGATTCGGCTCATTCGGGAGACGTAGTCTATCGCATTCAGAGCGGCAGATAAACCAGCAGACGGGCAGGAGCGCTGGCCCGTGAGCGCTGCGTGCTTGGCGAACCTGTCACACGTTGTGTGGCACCGCAGAGGCGCAGAACACGATGAGGGGGCACGAGAACGTTTCCGCCAATTCTAACGAAGGGAAAGGTCCCCGGAAAACGGCGGCATTCCTGACTGATTCTCAGGTGCGGCCTGTCTCCGGGGTGAGCGGACGGGAAGGACGGTCGCGTTCTCCGGGCGCACCAGGATCAGAGGATCGCAACTCAGGCGCCGATGAGCGGAAGGCTGACTGTTCAGCGGCGGAACCGGGCAACGGCTGCACGGTGCGAGCGGAATTTTGCTCACCGCGCTCATCATAACGTCCAAAGATCATTTTACCGGCGGTTGTCTGGTGAACCGAGGTGACGGAGATGTCAACGGTTTTGTTGATCATTTTACGCGCGCCATCGACGACGACCATGGTGCCGTCGTCGAGATAGGCCACGCCCTGATTGTATTCCTTGCCTTCGCGGAGGATGAAGACGCGCATGGTCTCACCCGGGAGCACAACAGGCTTGAGAGCGTTGGCGAGTTGGTTGACGTTGAGAATCTCTATGCCTTGAAGCGTGGCGACTTTGTTGAGATTGAAATCGTTGGTGATGATTTTCGCGTCGTAGCGTTTGGCAAGCTCAATAAGTTTAAGGTCCACTTCGGCAATGTTCTGAAAATCATCCTCGGCAATCTGGACATCCAGATGGTGCATTTTCTGGATACGTTGCAGGACTTCGAGGCCGCGGCGACCGCGCTGGCGGCGCAGCGGATCGGCAGAATCAGCAACCATTTGCAATTCGCGGAGGACGAATTGCGGGATGATGATTGTTCCGTCGATGAAGTGGGCCTCGGCGATGTCGACTACACGGCCATCGATGATGACGCTGGTGTCGAGAACTTTGTAGATCTGGCGCGAGCCGCGCTCCGTGCCGAAAAGGCCGCCGAGGGCCTGGAGGTTGAGCATGTCTCCTTTGTTCGCGCCGACGATCAAGCCGATATAAGCCATCACCAGAAATACAGCGAGGCTGATGAATGAGCGAGTACTCTCCGGCATCGACGTGTGGACGAGTACGAGGGTGGTCAGGTAGGCACCCAAAATGCCCAGGATCGAGCCGATCACGGCACCGATCAACCGGCGGAGACTTGCGCGGCGCAGGCGAACCTCAAAAAGAATGACGGCGACTGCGAAGACAAGCCCCGCAATCGCGCCAAGAAGATGCGACAGGCTAAATGGGCGGAAGTGGTATCCGGCGGCGACGCAGACTACGGTGAAGATTAGCCGAATCGCGAACATGTCCCAGAAACCGCCAACACCGCCGGTGTCCGGTCTGGAAAACGATATTGGTTTCTCTGGGAAATTTTCTGGGTTATCGGGAACAGAGGAACGATTGGGTGGGTTAAAAGTGCGCGTCATCGTGGCCCCTTTTATGAAAAGTTAGATTATGAATTCCTGAAAAATACATCTATCGCATTACAGAATGCCATCCGGCGCTATGAGATTCCACAATTCCAACCGGTATGAATGGAAAAATAAATTTATGAGTAACTCCGACGAGTATACCACTGGCCCCGCAATGCAGGAAACGATTCAGCGAATGTAAAAGCGAGGAACGCGACGTCCCAGCGCGCAGAGCAAATCGGAGGTGACGGTGCCGATTTGGCGAGCGACTTGATCGGCGTGGATTGCAACTTTGCCATCCTGTCCGTAGATGGTGGCAATGTCGCGGACCGTGGCGCCGGGAACATCCGTAACATCCACCATGGAAAGGTCCATCGAAATTGTACCCACAAGAGGAACGAGGCGCCCTCGGACAATCACACAGCCGTGATTGCTGCGTTGGCGCACGATTCCGTCAGCATACCCCGCGGCGATGACCGCAATGCGCGAAGGACGATCGGCGACAAATTTTGCGCTGTAGCCCACGGGCTCGCCAGCGGCGACCTCGCGGAGAGAAATAATGCGCGCGCGGAAACTGAGGCACGGTTTGAGTTGCATGTCCTTTTTGACATTGGCGGCAACCTCGGGCGGCTCAAAACCCTGATGATAACCGTAGAGAACGGCGCCGGGACGCACCATGTCCGACCATGTAGACTCGCGCGCGCAGATAGCACCACTATTGGCCATGTGGATCGCGCCAGGCGAAATTCTCGCTTCGCGCAATTGCGCCAGGGCTTCGCTGAAGACTTTCTCCTGCTGCTCGTTTTGCGTGGAGCGAAAATCGTCAGAGGAAGCGAAATGCGTGAATACGCCGGCGAGTTCAAGATGCGCGCATGCGACATATTCGTGGATAAATGCGCCGATTTCTTCAGGAGAAATCCCGAGACGATTCATGCCGCTATCGATTTTGAGGTGGAAGGCGAATTTCTTGCGGGATTTGCGCGCACGCGATTTCGCCGCGGCGCGTTCGAGCGCGCGAACCTGATCGATGCGGGCGATCGTGGGCGTCAGGTTGAATTCGAGAATGCGCTTTTCTTCGCCGGGCCAAAAACCGGTGAGAAGCAGAATCGACTGGCGAATTCCCGCTTCGCGCAACTCTACGCCTTCGGCCGAACAAGTCACGCCAAAGGCATCGACACCCAAACGCGAAAGATGTTTGCTGACTTCGACTGCGCCGAGGCCGTAGGCATTTGCCTTGACGACGGCGAGGATTTTGCGTTTGGCGCCGATTTTGCGGCGGATCAGACGCAGATTGTGAGTGATTGCGGAGAGAGAAACCTCAGCCCAGACAGGACGCCCTTCGAATTGGATTCCGCGGTTCATTTGTGGTGTAGTTATGTGTAAGCTAAAAGCGTACCTCGCCGCGCGGGGAGCCGTAACCTGAATTCCTTTGCTTGCCCCGCTTCTAGTAAACAGCGATTCTAATGGAGCAATAGGCGTGCCAGGATTCGAGAAGCGCGAGGCCTTTGAGAAACTCCCGGAAGTCGCTTTGCTCCATACGCTTAGCGCGGTGACGGAAGCGGAATCGGCCTATTTTGGCAAGCCAATGTAAAACGAGCGGGGGTCAAGGGCCACAGAGCGTTGCCGAGGAAACACGGCAAAAACCGCTATACCATGAATTCTGCGAAAGCCAGGGCGAGTTATTCGGGCATGGGACCGAAAGAATCCGGCGCGGCTTGTTCGAAACGCGTGTGGCGATTGATGAAGACGAAATCGAGGCTGCCGGTTGGGCCGTTGCGCTGCTTGGCGATGATGAGTTCAGACTTGGCGCGTTCCTCGTCCGGAAGATCGGTCTTGTAAAAGCCCGGGCGGTGAATGAAGAGAACGACGTCAGCGTCCTGCTCAATGGCGCCGGATTCACGGAGGTCGGCCAATTGTGGTTTGCGATCCTCGCGCTCGGGCGCACGAGTCAGCTGGCTGAGGACGAGCACGGGAACTTTCAATTCCTTGGCGAGGCCCTTCAGGGAACGGGAAATACTCGAAACTTCTTCGTTGCGATTGCCAAAACGACCGCGCGCGGCGATAAGCTGCAGATAATCAACGATGACAAGATCGAGACCCTTGTCGCGCTTCAGGCGCCTCGCTTTCGCGCCCATCTCCATCACGGTGGATGAAGCGGAATCGTCAATCCAGAGCGGAGCATCGCCGAGGCGCGCGAGAGCGTGGCCGATTTTCGCCCAGTCTTCATGGCCCAGATGGCCGGTGCGGAACTTGTGGGCATCGACGCGACCCTGCGAAGCCAGCAAGCGCATCAGGAGAGACTCTTTCGACATTTCGAGGCTGAAAATTGCGACGGCGCGCGGTTCGTTGCTGAGCGCGACATTTTCAGCGATGTTGAGTGCCAGCGACGTTTTCCCCATCGAGGGCCGCGCGGCGAGAATGATTAACTCGCCGGGCTGGAGGCCGGCGGTGTCGTTGTCGAGATTTAAATATCCCGTGGGGACGCCAGTGAGGCGGCGCCCCTCTTCCATCATCTTTTCGAGCCGGGAGTAATTATCCTTGATCAGATCCTTAACGCCGATCAGGCCAGCGCGGACGCGTTCTTCGGCGACCTGGAAAATATCGGACTCGGCTTTGTCGAGAATTGCGTCCGCATCGTCTTCGGCGTCGAGGGCGCGCTGCATGATTACCTCGGCCGTGCGAATCAGATGGCGAAGAACGGATTTTTCCTTGACGATGCGGACGTAGTGCTCGACGTTGGTCGCGCGCGGCAAGCCGTCCATCAACTGCGAAAGATAGGCAGGGCCACCCGCGGATTCGAGTTCCCCGTGACGATCCAGGCATTCGCTGAGAGTGATCAGATCGATGGCTTGCTGCGCCTCGGCAAGTTCAACGATGCGCTCGAAAATCCGACGATGCTGATCGAGAAAAAAGTCCTCGCCCTTCAGTTTCTCGACCGCAATGTTGAAGGAATGATTGTCGAGGAGGATGGCGCCCAGGACGCTGCGCTCCGCGCCGGCGCTATAAGGGAGAGGACGTTCGAGAGTCGTATCCTGAGCCATATTAATTCGCTTTATTTTCGCCTAGAGTGCGCGCTGACGCAACGGTTTTTTCGCCTTCCGCCATGGAAGTTCAGGACTCGGGATGCTTGTTCGGGTTAACGGGGGACATTCTGTGTGGCTCGGAGAGCGAAGTCAACGTGTAGTGGCTGTGGAATTCACAGGAGCCTGTGCAAAAGAAAAAACGATGCGGTGTTTTGAAGCAAAATGAAAAATGGCACCGGGGGTCATGCCGGCGCCGAGAAAAAATCGCGTGGTCTCCTAGGCTTCGCGTTCGACCGTGAGGTTCACCGTAGCGATGACGTCGCGGTAAAGCTTGATGGCGACAGGGTACTCGCCGACGGTCTTGATCGGGTCGTTGAGCTGGATTTTGCGCCTGTCGATAGTGTAGCCCTGCGCGGCCAGCGCATCGGCAATGTCCGCGGACGTGACTGACCCAAAGAGTTGATCGTTCTCGCCAGCCTTGCGAGAAAGCTTCAGAGCGACGGCGGAAAGCAACTCCGCCTGTTTCTGCGCGCCCTCGCGCTCAGTGGCTTCCTTCTTGGAGAAGGCCGCGCGCATTTTTTCAAGACGCCGCATATTGGAAGAATTTGCGGCGATGGCGAGCTTCTGTGGCAACAGATAATTGCGCGCATAGCCTTCGGCGACGGTGACCACTTCGCCTCGATTGCCCAGCTTGTCGACATCTTCCTGCAAAATAATTTCCATGGCTTTATCCTCGAGTTTCTTTCCGCTCGCCTTTACAACTCTGACGCGAACGGCAAAAGAGCTATGTTCTGCGCGCGCTTGATGGCAATCGTCAGCCAGCGTTGGTGGCGCGCGCAAGTGCCGGTCATTCGCCGCGGGAGAATCTTGCCGCGCTCCTGGACGAAGGACTGGAGAATCTCCGGCTTCTTGTAATCGATCAGGTCAACTTTATCAACGCAGAAGCGGCAGACCTTCTTTTTGCGGACGTAATTGCGCTTGCCGCGGCGCGGTCCTGGCGGTCTGCTGCCTGCGGGGCCACCGCCGGCACCCGGCGGTCTGCCGCCCGAATGCGACGATGAATGGTGCGATGGTGCATGCTGCTGCGGTGCGTGTGTCTCGTCGGCCATTGAATTTTCTCCCTATCCAGCCGCCGTCGCGGCCTGTTCGGCGCCGGGAGCGGCAGGTGCAGTTTTGCGGGGTCGCCGGGCGTTGCGTTTCTCGCGGCGCTTGGACAATTTCTCCTGCCGCTTGATCTCTTCGTCGAGGCGCACGGTCAGATACTTGACGACCGCGTCCGTAACGCGCAAACGGCGTTCCAGTTCCTTGAAAAGCTCGCCATGGCTCGAGCGAAGCACCATGTAGACATAAAAACCCTCGCGCAATTTTTTGACGCGATAGGCGAGCCGGCGCGTGCCCCACTTCTCGACTTTCTCGACTTTCGACTGCTTCTCCTCGACTGCGTGCGTAAGAGTGGCAATCAGTTTGTCAATCTCCGTCTCCGGCGTGTCTGGCCGGCAGATGAAGATCAGGTCATACAGTCTTTCTTCCATTGTTTCCTCTTTTCCTTGTGCATCTCAGAAATTCTATTCGGCGGCTTCTTCCGGCGGCGTGGCGCGCCGGTTGAAGTGCGCCATCGCGCGACCTGTGCCATCGGCCATAATCATTTCCACGGCATCCGCGGCTTGGACGATCATCGCATCTGCCACTTTGCGGACGTCCTTGCCCATTGGGGCGAGGACATAAGCTGCCAAATCGTTTACGGGGTGTTCAGGCTTGATACCCAGCCTGACCCGTAAAAATTCATCTGTTGCCAGCGCGCCAATTACAGACTTCAGTCCGTTGTGGCTTCCTGCGCTCCCGCGCTCACGAATGCGGATCATTCCCCACGGCAGAGCCGCTTCGTCGCTGACGACGATGGTTTCAGCCGGATCCGCCTCGTACCGCGCAATCAAATCAGCGACGGCACGGCCGCTCAAGTTCATAAAAGTCTGGGGCTTTGCAAGCACCACTTCATGCCCCGCGACCCGACCAACTCCGATCACCGACTGCCCTTCCGGGCGGGTGATGCGGATCGCGAAGCGATCCGCCAGACAATCCATCACCTGGAATCCAAGATTATGCGGCGTCCAGGCATATTCGCGGCCGGGATTGCCCAGACCCACGATGATTCGCATCCGCGCGTCCCCATTTGCGGCGCGAGGCACAATGTTGTCCCGGCGCCAAACCACGGTGCGGCTCTACCACGTACACGTAAGCTGCTATTTCTCCTTCTCTTTTCCCTTCTTTTCGGCTTTCTCGGCCTTTTCCGGTTCGGCGCCCTCTTCGCCTTCCTCGACTTCTTTCTTGCCCTTCTTGATGACTTCCGGCTCGGCCGCAACCGCCTCGGTGGCTGCCACAGCTTCGGCGGGCGCCACTTCTTCTTCCTTCTTCAGGATCACGACGTGCGCCAGAACGCGCTGCGGGTCAGTAACTAGTTTCACTTTGTCCGGATCAAATGGCAGATCGGCAGCGCGGAGTTGCTTGCCGATGGTCAAGCCACTCACGTCGACTTTGAATTCTTCGGGAATATCGCCGGGCAAACATTCCAGTTCGACTTCGCGCGTGACCATTTCGAAAACGCCGCCTTGGAGCTTGACGCCTTCGGGTTCGCCGAAAACGTGCACCGGGACACGGACGCGCATGCGCACGTCCATCGCAATACGCAGCAAATCCACATGCAGCAATGCGCCACTGACAGGATCGACTTGCCAGTCCTTCACCATGGCTTTCTCTTCTTTATTGCCGGCGACATGCACGCTGAAAATCGTGTTGTGGCCCGTCTCCGAACGGAGAATACGCGCCACTTGGCGGGCGTTGACAGTCATGGGAACGGGTTTATTTTTGCCGCCATAAAGAACGGCGGGGACCAGGCCCGTGCGGCGAATGCGCCGGGCGACACCTTTGCCGCGTTCGTCCCGCGGCGTGGCTTCAACGACAAAGACTTCCATACATTCCTTCCCTTCGCTGCCCTAGATGAACAGCTCACTGATTGAAGTTTCTTCGTGAATCGAACGAATGCCGCGCGCCAAAAGTTCGGCGACACTCAACACCTTAATTTTGGGCACTTTTTTCGCTT
This sequence comes from Candidatus Acidiferrales bacterium, assembly GCA_035295305.1. Classification (GTDB taxonomy): domain Bacteria; phylum Acidobacteriota; class Terriglobia; order Acidiferrales; family UBA7541; genus DAHUXN01. Next base: position 8,392 of record DATGJE010000191.1, read on the forward strand.
CGGGCGACAGCGGCACCGAATCCGTGACGATCACTTCCTTGATCGGCGACTTGCAAATTCGTTCGACAGCAGGCCCGGAGAGAATCGCGTGCGTGCAGCCCGCATAAACTTCCGTGGCGCCTTCTTTCAGCAGCGCTTCGGCCGTCTTGACGAGCGTGCCGGCCGTGTCGATGATGTCGTCAATCACCAGCGCGGGACGTCCTTTGACGTCGCCGACGATATTCATCACTTCGCTGACATTCACGTCGATGCGGCGCTTGTCGACGATGGCCAAAGGGGCGTCCATCTTTTTCGCGAAGAAACGCGCGCGCTCGACCCCGCCTGCATCCGGCGAAACAACAGTAATTGCGCGAAGTCCGCGCTTCTGAAAATACTCAACAAGAACGGGCGCGGCAAATAAGTGATCGACCGGCACGTTGAAATAACCTTGAATCTGCGGCGCATGAAGGTCGAGGGTTAGCGCGCGGCTCGCACCAGCTGTCTCGAGCAGGTCGGCTACAAGCTTCGCCGAAATGGGCACGCGCGGACGGTCTTTGCGATCCTGGCGAGCGTACGCGTAATACGGAATCACGGCTGTGACGCGCCAGGCCGAAGCGCGCTTGAACGCATCGACCATCAACAGAAGCTCCATCAAGTGAAAATCGACCGGATGGCAGCAGGCTTGAACGACAAAAACATCCGCGCCGCGGACGTTTTCGAGAATTTGGAAGCGTGATTCGCCGTCACTGAATTGACCGCGCTCGGCGCGGCCTCGCGGCACACCCAAATAATGGCAGATGGCCTCGCAGAGTGCGGGGTTAGCGCTGCCACTGAAAATTTTGAACTTGTCGTCAGCCAACACGAGCCTCTTGAGCGATTCTTAATTGGGCCTTTAAGCGAACCTGTCAGACAATTGCCCGCTGGAGCATGGCCCTGCGGTAGTCTTCCCTAGAGAGGGTTCTCGCTACGAAAACCTGGTCTTTCGGAAACTCTCGAGCGACTCGGCGCGCCTGCGCTGGGTTTCGGAAGACTCCGAACACCGCCGACCCGCTACCCGCCAGCGCGGCTTCCGCGGCTCCTCCCTGAAGCAAAGCCCGTTTGATTTTAGCTAAACGGGTGTGACGGCTAAAAACGGCGGCCTCGAAGTCATTTGAGATGCCACTGTCCTGCCGGCTCCAGCACAGAGCGCAGAAACCCCATATTCTATGGGTCGTGGCTAGTTTTGTCAATTGACGAGGCTTGGTTAGTCGTGGGTCGAGCCAAGCATAAGCGTCGCGCGTGCTGACACCAATGTCGCGCGGAGAAACGACGAGGATGGTTCTGCGTGGCACGTCTGGAAGAGGATAGATCTCGTCGCCACGATTGACGCCCAGAGCGCGCCCTCCGAAAAGGAAAAACGGCACGTCAGCGCCCAAGCCCGCAGCGATTTCCATGAGCCGCGGAAGCGGAAGCTGACGACGCGTCAGGCGCAGCAAGCCAGTGAGCGCCGCGGCTGCGTCGCTGGAGCCGCCGCCAAGTCCGCGAGCAACAGGTATCAGCTTGGTGAGCTTCGCATGGACTCCCTGGCGAAGACCAAGCTCGTGGCGCAAGGCATCGATGGCGCGCCAGACCAGATTGGTCGAATCGGCGGGAAGTGAGGGGTCATCAATCTCAAGGCTGATTTCTCTTCCAGCGGATAATTCCAGCTCCAAAGCATCGTGAAGAGAAATCGACTGGAAAATTGTGCGCAGTTCGTGATAGCCGTCGGGAAACTGTCCGACGACATGAAGGCACAAATTGATTTTCGCGAAGGCGGGGAGACGAACGGAGCGCTTCATTCGCAGAGAATATTACGGTTTGGGGTCGCCGCCGACGGATTTCTCCGCGACGCGGTGGCGTTTCAGATTTTTCAGCTTGGTCTCGAGGTCGGAGACTTTTTCCGCTTCATAATCGGCGGGAAGGGCTTTGTGCCAGTAGACCAACGCCTTCTCCCAGGTTTGTTCCGCGCGGTCTGTTTGACCGAGCTTTGCGTAGACTTCACCCAGATGGCCGAGGACAGTGGGATCGTTGGCGCTGTGAGAAACGGCCTGTTGCAGGTATTGCTGGGCTCCAGCGAGGTTGCCCTGCTTGTAGTAGGCCCACCCAAGGCTGTCAAGGTAAGCACCGTTAGTGGGGTCTTCGACCACGGCGCTGCGGATCATCGTGATTGCTTCGTCCAGTCGGACGCCACGATCGGCAAGCATGTAGCCGTAATAGTTCAGCACCATGGCATCGTGGGGATTAATGGCCAGGGCCTTACGGAACATTTGCTCGGCCTGGTCGTATTGCTTCTGCCCGTCATAAATCGAACCCAGAAGAAACCACACTGTCTCTTTGTCTGAATCGTCCTGAGACATGCTCAGGGCCTTGTTCGCATCGGTTTGAGCATCGGCATAGCGTTTGCCGCGCTCTTCGATCTGCGCGAGATCGAGGTAGGTCTCGCGATCAGTCTGATTCCCGTGAATCAGTGCACGAAGGACTTTCGTGGCGTCGTCCGTCTGGCCATTGTCGCCGAGGAGCATCGCATACGTTACTGCCAGGCTCTGATCGATGGGATCCGCAGTACGGGCCTTTTCAGCTTCGGCAATCGCGCGCTTGATATCACCACTGATGCGGTAAGTATCAATCAACAGCAACTCTCCTCGCTTTTGTGAGGCTGGACCAAGCTCCTGCATGTCTTCAAAGGAACGCTCGGCGGAAGAGAAATCCCCGCTTTGCCTATAGGCCATGCCCAGCTGCTCATAAAGAATCGTCAGCGCGTTGGGAGCCGGCTGGCCCTCTTGCTGCTGCGCCTTCACACCGGCGATGGCGTCAGAGAGAACTTGTATAGCGTCTTTGTAGCGCGCTTGCGCTTCATAAAGCAGCGCTTCGTTGTACAGCACTTCCAGACTTCCGGGCGCATACTTCTTGGCTTGCATCAAATTGTTTTCGGATTTATCGAGCTGATTGAGATGGCGATAGATCTGCGACATGCGCAGATAGTTTTCCGGATTGTCGGGCTCAATTTTCGTCAGGCGCTCGTACTGGCTGAGGGCTTGATCGTATTTGTGATCGGAGAGCAGGGCCTGCGCCAGACCTTTGCGATGGCTGGCCTCATCCGGTTCGAGAGTAACCGCGCGCTGAAACGCCTCTTCCGCTCCAGAAAAATTATTCGACTTAGCATAAGCAGTGCCCAAAAGATCGTACAGCGCGGCGCTGTTCGAACTGCTGGCAGCATTTTTCAGCACAGAAATCGCATCCTGCGGGCGTCCTTCGTCCAAATAAAGCTGGCTAAGTTGCTCAAGTGCTCCTTCATTGTCAGCTGAATGGCTCAAGATTCCGCGCAGCACTTGTTCCGTTTGTTGGGGTTTATTTTGGAATCCATAAAGATGAGCCAGCCAAAGCTGCGATTCGACGTCCGTGGGATCAAGCCGTTGCACAGCTTTCAATTGCTCGACCGCCAGTGAAATCATTTCCTTCTGACCGCTGTCAGGGCCCATATCGCCCAGATTGTGGATATAAATCCGCGCGAGCAGGCGATGCGCCGCCAGATTATCTGGATCCTGCTCAAGGGCGGACTTCGCCTGGCGAATTGCTTCATCGGTGCGCTGGGAGGCGGCATACACCTCGGCAAGGCGTTCCGTGATGGCCGCGTCGGAATCGAGCGC
>DATGJE010000192.1:0-3856 GCA_035295305.1 Candidatus Acidiferrales bacterium
TGGATGAAGAGCGGCAAAAACAACAACAAGGACAGGGACACTAGCCGCCACAGTTCGCGGCTCTAACTCACACCATGGCAACCGGAGCAGCTATCCCCGAAGAATCTGAAATCACGCGGCCCGTCGCTTCTGACGCGGTAATCGCGCTCGAGAATGTCCACAAGACTTACGACTTGGGAGAAATCCAGGTCCACGCGCTTCGCGGCGTGTCGCTCGAAATCCGCCGTGGCGAATTCGTCGCCATCATGGGCGCATCGGGCTCGGGCAAATCAACGCTGATGAATATTCTCGGCTGCCTCGATCGGCCTTCCAAGGGAAGATACCTTCTCGACGGAATCGACGTTTCGCAGCTAAGCAAAGTGGAACTGGCTCACATCCGGAACAAAAAAATCGGATTCGTCTTCCAGCAATTCAATCTCCTCTCGCGTACGACCGCGCTCGAGAACGTCGAACTGCCGACCCTGTACGCGGGCATTCCTCCGGAGGAACGTGCCAAGCGCGCAAAAGAATCGCTCGAACGCGTTGGCCTTGCCGATCGCGCCATGCATCATCCTTCGCAGCTTTCCGGCGGCCAGCAGCAGAGAGTCGCCATCGCGCGCGCGCTGGTCAACAAGCCGGCCATCTTGCTTGCCGACGAGCCCACTGGCAACCTCGACAGCCGTACCAGCGTTGAAATTATGGATATTTTGCAGCGGCTGAATGAAAGCGAAGGATTGACTGTCGTGCTGGTCACGCATGAGCCCGACATCGCCAACTACGCCCAGCGCGCTCTGGAGTTTCGCGACGGAAAGATGCGCAAAGATACCTATATTCACAAGCGATTAATTGCCCGCGAAGTTTTGCCCACCTTGAAATCGCCCGATGATGAAGACGACGAATCCGACGACGAGCCCTCCGCGCCCCAAACGCAGTAGCATCTTCTTTCCAGCCGCTTGATATTAGAAGGGAATATCCTCGTCTGAAATGCTTGGCTCGTGTCCGCCCGTGTCGTCAGCGGCTATCACGTCAGGCTCAGCCGCGTGTGACGCTCCGCCGCCCGAACCTGCGCCCGCGGCCGCTCCCTCGCTGCGTCCGCCCAACATGCGGAAGTTCGTCGCGACAATCTCAAAGCTCGTGCGTTTCTGACCCTCTTTGTCCTGCCACTCGCGCGATTGAATGCGCCCCTCGATAAAAATCAGCGAGCCCTTCTTGAGGTACTGCTGCGCAATCTCCGCCTGCTTGCCCCACACGACAATCTTGTGCCACTCGGTGCGCTTCTGCCGTTCACCGCTGCGGTCCTTGTAAGTCTCATCCGTGGCAACCGAAAAATTCGCCACCGCCTGTCCGGCGCCCGTGAATCGCGTCTCCGGATCGCGGCCCAGCCTTCCAACCAGAATCACTTTGTTAACGGACATGCGCGCCTCCGCACACTACCACCTCATCAAGCTCGAAAGTATACCTGAACCGGCGGCCGAACGGACGCCGTTCCTGCGCGTGCTCGCGAAATCCTAGCGTGAAGGAGACAGGCCGCGCAATTCCGTGGCGGCCTTCTTGGCTTCGTCGGAGCCCGGGTATTTGTGGATCAATTCGCGAAATTCCCGCGTCGCGCTCGCCTTCTTATTCGTCTGCGCCAGGGCGCGCCCTTTTTCGAGCATCGACGGCGCCACTTTGGAACTCTTGGGATAATTCAGGATCACGCCGTCATAAGCCTCGATGGCCCGGCTGTATTGTCCCTGCGCGTAAAAAATCTCGCCGAGATAAAACTGCGCGTTCGACGCGAAAGCGCCATCCGGAAAATTTTTCAGGTAGTCGTTGAATTCCTGCCGCGACAAATCGTAGTGCGCGCCGTTCAAATCGCGCAGCGCATTCGAATAAAGCGTGTCGCCGGAGATTCCTGGCATCGGAGCCGTAGTCGCCGGTTGCGAAGTCGTCACAGGCGGCTGGGCGGAACTGCCCGGATCGTTGCCCGGATTGCTCCCCATCGGCGCGCCGGATGGATTTTGCACTGCTGGCGCGGCTCCGGAAACCTTCGCGTTGATCTGCTGCAATGTCGATTGAATGTCGCTCATTTGCTGCGAAAGCTTCCCGACGCGAGCTTGCATATCCTGCATGTTGTCGGAGATGCCCTGAATCTGCTGTGTCGTCGACGAAGTGGTCGCGCCGCTATTTGCCTGCGCATCCTGCACGGTTTTCTGCAGCGAGCCCATGGTTTGGTTCAACTGGTTTTGTGCGGTCAGCGATTGCTGCACCAGCACTTGCATGGAAGCGAAGCGCGTGTCGATGTCCGTGCGAAGGTCCTGCTGATTTTGCAGAATCTGCGCGATGCTTTGCTGAATCTGGATGATTTCGCGGGAAACGGCGTTTGCCGGTGGGGGAGCCAGTATCGCGCCTCCCATGGCGCCCAAAACAAGTACCGCGAGTGCCAGCACGATGGTTCTTGTGCGCATGGTAATAACCTCCTTGGAATACGCCGCGGCGCTGCGAAACACGAAGTCTCGCAGCGCTCCACGGCTGTCGTGCATTTCTACTGCTGCTGAGCCATCACAAAGTGGCCCCGCCGATTCTGGTGCCAGCAGTCCTCGTTATGCTCCGTGCAGAACGGGTGCTCTTTGCCCCAGCTCATTGTTTTGATGCGGTCAGCGGAAATACCGAGCGACACCAAAAATTGCTTCGTCGCATCGGCGCGCCGTTGCCCGAGTCCCAGGTTGTATTCTTCCGAACCGCGCTCGTCGCAATGGCCCTCGATGGTTACGCTGACTTGCGGGTACGAGCGCAGGAATTCCGCGTCCTTCTGCAGGTTAGTGCGTGAGTCGGCGGTGATTTCAGACTTATCGTAGTCGAAATAGGCGTCTGTTACGTTCTGGTTGAACAGCGCGTTTATGTCCGGCGCTGCGGGTGGCGGCGTCGGTGCAGGAGGCGCAGCAACCGTGATTGCCACGTTGGCCGTTGCCGTTCCTCCCGGTCCGGTCGCCGTGATTGTGTAAGTCGTCGTGTCAGTCGGGCTGACGTTGGTCGAGCCTTCCGCGGCCACTTTCCCGACTCCGGGTTCAAGGTCGAGATCTGTAGCGTTGGTCGAAGTCCAATTCAGCGTCGTGCTCTGGCCCGGCTGAAGCGATGTGGATGTGGCGCTGATCGTCACCGTCGGCTGAGCTGGAGCTGGCGTTTGAGCCGGAGGCGGTGGCGGTGCCGGCGCTACCTTCTTCTTGCAAGCACCAGCGAACACGAGAAACGAAAACGCACTTAAGAGTACGAGAAACCTGCGAACGGTACTGCTGTGCATCGAAAATCCTCCTCTTCGCGCCCTGGGCTGCGCGAGTGGAACAGAACAGGGCTTAGATTTATGTAAACAGCAACTGATTAAGGCAACTGCACCTAGGGCAACTGCAAAAAAAATCGCAACAAATTATTTGGGTGACCAATTCGGTGATTCATTTCGGCCCGTGGAAGTTAGCTGACGCGCCTCGCTGCCGTCCGCCAGCATGCTCCAAATCTGCAACGACCCGCTGCGCGTCGACTCGAACACGATATGCCTTCCGTCAGGCGCCCAACTGGGCCGTTCGTTTTCGCCCGTATCGCGCGTCAGTTCAGCAAGCTGATGGCTCGCCAAATCCATAATGTAAATATCATAATTTCCCGCGGGCCGCCGCCAGCTGAATGCAATCAGCTCGCCATTGGGCGACCACGCCGGATCGATCACGTATCCGGTGGCGGGCAAGTCTTGTGCAGCCACGCCAGTCGCTGCCGAAAGCGGAATCTTCTGCACGCTCGAGCCGTCCGCGTTCATTTCAAAGAGATCGGGCAATCCGCCGCGATCGCTCACAAATATAATCTGATTCCCCGTCTTTGGATTCCAAGTTGGCGAAGTGCTCACGCCCAG
>DATGJE010000193.1:0-23376 GCA_035295305.1 Candidatus Acidiferrales bacterium
TGAGCCACTGGGAATGAGCGGAGCAGATTTCAGCGCAGCGGATGCACAGAAAGCGGCGAATCACGCGACGCCGCATTTGGAGCAAGCAAACGGAACCGTCGAAACGATTCCATGGAGGAATCTGGACAACATTGCGCCCGCCGGCGCGATCAATGCCGGCGTGCGAGACATGACGAAATGGATTGCGATGCAATTGAACGATGGCGTCGCGGACGGGAAGCGGTTAGTGTCAGAAAAAAGCATGAAAGAAATGCATACGCCGCAGATCGTCGTGCCCCAAGAAGGGGAATTCCAGATTTTCTTTCCGGAATCGATGCAACTGAGCTACGGGATGGGATGGTTCATCGAGGATTATCGCGGGCACCAGATTATTCTGCATCCCGGGGACATTGATGGATTTGCGTCTTTGGTCGTGCTGATTCCCGAAATCCACACTGGCTTCGTGATTTTTGCGAATCTGGACCATACCCCGGTGCGCGAAGGGCTCGCGTATCATTTGATTGATCAATTTCTAGGACTGCCGGCCGAAGATTGGATTGCGCATTTTGACGGCGTGGCGAAAGGTTTTGCCGCAGCCGAAAAAAGACAAACACAGGAAGAAGAAAAGAAAGAACACGCGGATACGCATCCGTCACGAGAATTGGCGGCTTATGCAGGCACGTATCGGAATCGTGCGTATGGTGATGTGGTAGTTTCGGTGGAAGGCGACCATCTGGCGTTTCAATTCTATACGTTCAAAGCGGCGCTGACGCACTTTCAATACGACACGTTTGTAGCCGACCTGGCAGGATTGGGCGGAAAAACACGCGTGACATTTTATTTAGATGGCGATGGAGATGTGACGAAATTATCGGCGGAAGGACTGAATTTCAAGCGGGTAGACGCGCGTCCGAAAGACTGAGAGTGAAAAGCGCAGTGGACGGAACGGAGATGGCATGAGACGACGGATGGCAGTAGCAGCCCTTATCGCGTTGAGTATTTTGTTCGTGGCGGCGATGCGAATGCAATCCGCATCGCGACAGAACGCGAATGCCAGCGATGCGGAAGCATATGACGTGATCATTCGCGGCGGCCACATACTCGATGGCACGGGGAATCCATGGTACGCGGCGGATATCGGGATTCGCGGCGACAAAATCGCGGCGATCGGCAAATTGGACCATGCGAGCGCGAAGAAAGTGGTCGATGCCGTCGGCAGTGTGGTTGCGCCGGGATTCATCGACATGCTCGGACAATCGGAAACCTCGCTGTTGATCGACAATCGCTCGCTTAGCAAAGTTTCACAGGGAATCACAACGGAGATTACCGGCGAAGGCGGTTCTATTGCGCCACAGGACAAACGCACACTGGCGTCGATGAAGCCGTTCCTCGACCAATATCATTTGACAATTGATTGGACTGATCTCGACGGATATTTCCGACGGCTGGAAAAGACACGCACGCCGCTGAATTTGGGGACGTACGTGGGCGCGGCGCAAGTGCGCGAAGCAGTGATCGGTGACGATGACCGCGAGCCAACGCCTGCCGAACTCGAGCAGATGAAGGGATTAGTTGCGCAGGCGATGCAACAAGGCGCGATGGGTGTGTCTACGGCACTGATTTATCCTCCGGGGCACTATGCGAAGACGGACGAGTTGGTGGCGCTGGCAAGCGTGGCTTCACGATACGGTGGGATTTATGCGACGCACATGCGCAGCGAAGGCCAGGCGGAAATGGAAGCGATTGACGAGGCGATTCGCATTGGACGCGACGCGCACCTTCCGGTGGAGATATTCCACATGAAGGTGAGCGGGAAAACGCGGTGGGGGTCGATGGCGAAGGTTGTGGCGAAGATCGAAGCGGCGCGCGAGTCAGGCGTGGATGTGGCGGCGGACATGTATCCGTATCTGGCAGGCGCGACGGCACTGGCGTCGTGTTTGCCGCCATGGGTGGCGGACGGCGGAACGGCGAAATTACTGGAGCGTTTGCGCGACCCGGCAGTGCGCCAGAAAATCAAAGCGGAGATGGCGGCCGATCATCCGAGTTGGGAGAATTTGTACTTCGACAGCGGCGGAGCGCCGGGAGTGATGATTTCCGGAGTGGTGAATCCGGAACTGAAAAAATATGACGGCAAAACGGTGGCGGAAATGGCGGCGAGCGAAAAGAAGGACCCGCTCGATGCGCTGTTTGATTTTATTCTTGCGGACAAAGCGCAGACGGGAGCGCTCTACTTTATTGCGAATGAGGAGGATTTGCAGTACGGGCTGAAGCAGAGGTGGACGAGCATCGGATTGGACGCGAACGAAACTTCGCTCGATGGCCCGCTCTTCGAGGCGCACAATCATCCGCGGGCGTGGGGATCCATGCCGCGTTTTGTGGGGCATTACGTTCGCGACTTGCATTTGTTGCCCCTGCCCGAAGCGATACGGAAAATCACTTCGCTGCCGGCGGAACGCGAACATCTGGCAGGGCGCGGGTTGTTGAAGCCGGGATTTTACGCAGACATTACGATTTTCGATCCGGCGACAGTCATCGATAAGGCTACGTATGCGGCGCCGAATCAGGTTTCTGAAGGCGTGCATTATGTTTTTGTGAACGGACAACTGGAATATGAGAATGGAGATTTGACAGGAGCGATGGCGGGACGCGCGCTGCGTGGGCCGGGTTGGCGTCAAGAACACGCGGAGAATTAGCGCAGGGCGGAGAAAAGGGAGTTCGATGTCGCGAATGATGGAGGAAATACGGGAGCAGCCGCAGGCGTTGCGGAAGACGTTTGAAGCGGAGCGCGCGCACGCGGTTGAATTCAAGAAATTCGCCTCGCGGCGGGATTTCCGGCTGATTGTGCTGGTGGCGCGCGGAACGTCTGACAACGCCGCGCTTTTCGGGCGCTATTTGCTGGAGATTACAACGGGGATTCCCGTGTCGCTGTGCGCTCCGTCCGTGCACACATTGTATGGGACGCGATTGAATCTGCGTCACGCACTGATGATCGGCATATCGCAGTCGGGGGAGGGAACGGACATCAATTCCGTGCTGAAAAGCGCGCGACGGCAAGGCGCGTTCACGGTGGCGGTGACGAACGAAGCGAAGTCGACCATGACGCGCGTAGTGGATGAGAGTTTTCTGGTGCGCGCGGGACGGCAGAAGTCGGTGGCGGCGACGAAAACATACACGGGGCAATTGCTGGTGCTGTATTTGCTGGCGTCGGCGCTGGGATCGCACATCGAGCTGGACGCGGTGAGCGAAATTCCAAGCCACGTCCGCGAAACGCTGCGGCTTGCGGCGGAAATCCGGGAGATGGTGGAGCGCTACCGGTATATGCGCCAATGCGCGGTGGTGGCGCGTGGAATGAATTACGCAAATGCGTTCGAATTGTCGCTGAAATTGATGGAAACGTGCTACGTGGTCGCGGAGCGGTTTTCGTCCGCTGATTTCCTGCACGGGCCGATTGCGATGATCGAACGGGATTTTCCGGTGATTCTCTTTGCGCCGCCGGGGAAAACTCTGGCGGGCCAGCAGTCGCTGGTCAAGCGGCTGAAAGGATTGAACGCGGAAACGCTGGCGATTTCTTCGGCCGAGGTGCGGTTGCCGGGAGTGACGCGCGTGATTCGCGTGCCCGGAAAAATGGGGGAGATTTACACGCCGATCCCGTACATTGTTCCCGGGCAGCTTTTCGCGGCGCAGCTCGCGGAAGTGAAGGGAATTGACCCCGACCGGCCGCGGTCGCTGCAAATTGTGACGCAGACATTCTGAAACGATTCTATTTGGACTGATTTTTCGATGCAGTGCGTTCGCTTGGGGCATCCGGAATGAGGCCAATCTGTTTTTCCAGGGATTGGAAGCGGGGATCAGAGCGCAAGAAATCGAACGTTGGATCTTCTTTAATTAGCACCAGTGACCACGAGCGATTACGGTAGGCCATTTCCAGATAACGCAGGGTATTTTCCTTGTCGCCCATCTCAGAATAGAGAAACGCCGCGCGCGCATCAGCGTCTTCATTAGGCTTCCAGTTTCGCAGGATGTTTTCGATTTGCTTTTGTGACTGGCGATGGTTGCCGCTGGCCTCGGAAACCAGAGGAGCGAGCTCTTCCAGATAGCTCCTATTGCCGTTGAGCGCAGCCACTTTCTGTAGTTCGACTCTGGCTTCAGGATAATTTCCGGACGCCGCCAGTATGCAGCCGAGATTCGTCAAGGCCGGAATGAAATCAGGGTTGGCTTCGAGCAGCTTGCGAAGGCGGGTTACGGCTTCCTGATTCTGATGGCTCAGGTAGTAGGTGACGGCGATGTCGGACTGAATAATGGGAGAGAAGGGATCGAGGCTCTGAGCTTGTGTGAGTTCGGAGAATGCCTGGTCGAAACGCCCCATATATGCAAGGAACACGCCGTACCACTGGTGCGCCCTGGAGTAACTTGGATTCAAGGTGATTGCTTCCTGGAACTCTCTGTCGGCGGTTTGAAAGTCCCAATCATGCCGATATGCGACGACGGCCAATGAGGCATGGGCTTCCGCAAGACTTGGGTTGAGCTCGACCGCGATAATCGCCATTAGTTTGGCCTTGGAAAGCACCTCGGTGGGCGAAACCGAATCCCATGCGCTTGACATAATGTAGGAGTCAGCGAGGCCGGCGAATGCCGGAGCGTATTTGGGATCCTCTTGAATGGCCTTAGTGAAGCGGTCAATGGCCTGGTGGATTGCCGCAGGGTCTCTGCGATTCCAAAAATCACGAGCAGCGAGGTAATCGAGGCGAGCTTCCCGGTTTGATGCTTGTGGAGGAGGACTTTCAGGCGGGCTGTTCGGAGCGAGAATGCCGCCGACGGAAGTTGCAATGATGCGCGAGACATCGGCTTCGACCGCCAGAGAATCGGAATCGTCGCGATCGAACTGGTGCAACCAGAGAATGCGACCGGTCGGTGCATCGACCAATTGTGCGGCAATGCGAATGCGGCCGTCGGCCCGTGCGACTGTACCTTGGACGACCTTGTCCGAGTGAAGCTGCTTGGCAATCTGGCTCACGGATTCACGGCTGCCCTCAAAGTGCATGGCGGAGGCGCGGCCAATAACCCGGAGTGTCCGGGACTTGCTCAGATCACCGATAATGTCATCAGTCATGCTCTCTGCGAGATTGGCGTCCTGGCTGGAAGAAAGATTCGCGAAAGGCAGCACCGCAACGGGCATGCCACTGGTCGAGGCGGGCGGGGACGAAAAGTACTTCAGAAGAAGGTGCCGAACCTCTCCAGCAGCGAGGACAAGAATCACTACGACGACGGCGTACAGCAGGAAACGGAAATAGCCCAGAAAGATTGTCTGAGGGCGCTCGACGCGATGCGGCGGCGGCTCCGGTTTCTGAGGAACAGAAACGGAAGGCCGCCTACTCGCCCACCAATGGTCTATTTCAGACTTGTAAGCGTAGACAGAATCGTGTTGCCCGTGCCGATGACGGTAAACCGGCAGGCCCTCGCATGCTTCCCATCGTTGAGCCGTGCGGATATCTCGCTTTAGATGAGCAGCGATTTCCTTCCAGGAATCGAGACGGTCGGGCGGCTGAGCAGAAGGTGGTGGGGGTTGATGGCTTGTGTGTCTGAGGTCCAAAGATATGCTCTCCGGGATGAATGTGGCATGATTCGCGAGTGGCACACATTATAACAAGTATGGAGACGTTTACAAGTAGTAATAGAAGCAATGCGAAATATTGTAGGGAGACGACTGGATGTCGTGTGGGCCGGTCGGAGGGTAAGTGGTTTCTATTGCAGCGGCGCGCGAGGTTTCTCATGGACCACGACAAAGCGTCACACGACACACTGCGCACTGCCGCGCGTTGTCGCTTGCACTTTCACTCATAAACGAATATTTAGTTCGGCGGTCATAAGTGGACTCAATCGAGCTGGTTAGCTTTCTCTGAGTGCTAAAAGTACTGGTAATTAACTAAACGAGGGCTTCGGGATACGATGAACGGATTTGCGAGGGTTACGAGTTGAAGAGACAAGCAGGATGCGCGCTCGATGTGGCCAAATTTCTTGTTGTTGCTTGTGGATTGGCGGCATGGTCTCTGCAGCTCGCAGCCTCGGGGCGTGGGGCAACTGTGTTGGGGAAAATTTCCGTTAAGGGTGTAGCCACGATAAATGGAGTCGATGCCGTCGGAGGCGCCACTGTGTTCTCTGACGATCGCGTGGCTACACGAAAGGGTGCGACGGCCAGTGTTTCGATGGGAAGTGGCGATGAGTTAGTACTGGGGGAACTGACATCTGTCGAGGTTCTGGATGCAGGAAACGAAATTATGGTGCCGCTGGACAGCGGACAATTGGAATATCTCAGCGGGCCGGAGCTGCCGATTGTGGTGAGAGCCGGCGGAACTCAAATTGTTCCCCAAGGTCGCGGCGGCGTTTACGCGGTGGCATTGCAAGGCGATACGTTGCGCGTAACGGCCCGCAAGGGATTCGCGAAATTGAAATCGGCGAACGGCGACGTGGAGATCGCAGAGGGCAAGACGTTGGTGGCAACGATTGAGGCGCTGCCACCGGGAGGGCAGAATCCACCGAACGGAAGTGAAGCGAAGAGTTCAGGTGGACACATCGTGAACTACGTGATCATCGCAGCGGGAGTTGCCGGAGGTGCAGGGCTTGCGCTGGCGTTGGTTCACGCTAATTCGGGCTGTGCAGTTTCGCCAAGCAATGTGGGCGACTGCACATCGCCGCATTAAGAGGAGGAAGGCCAGAATGTTGGAGTATCACGAAGCAGCCGGAGCCAGTCCAGTTCTTGGGAATTTTTCCTGCATGGATGGGCAGTCCGGCAGATTAAGGGTAACGCTCTAGATCGATATCCTTGGGATCCTGAGGCCTTAGTACAGAACCGACTAGGCGATGAACCAACCCTTTCGGAAATTCGGCTCGGCTTGCGCAGTTCTGCTGTGGGTTACGGTGGGACTGACTTCCCTACAAGCCGCGAAACGACCCCCCGCTACGACGGGTCCGCAGGAGTCTTTCCACACCGATTCGACTCAGGATTACAACCAGCGCCTCCTGAATTTGGCGCGCGCCAGTGCGTCCGTGGACGGCGTTAATTCGACCGCTGATTACCGTATTGGCACCGAAGACTTGCTAGAAATCTCGGTTTACGGTGCGCCGGACTTAGACCGGACCGTGCGGGTGCCCGCGGATGGAAAGATTTCGGTGCCACTGGCCGGCGATCTGGAGGCAACGGGGTTAACGACGCGCGAACTAGAAGCCAAGGTCGAAAATCGATTGCGTACGAATTACATGACGAACCCACATGTAAACGTGTTTCTGCGCGAAGTGCAAAGCCACCCGATCTCAGTGTTTGGAGCCGTAGAGAAACCGGGAGTCTTCCAGGTGCGAGGTGCGAAAAGTCTAATTGAGGTGTTGTCGATGGCCCAAGGCTTGGCGGACGACGCCGGCGACAGCGTGATTGTCATGCGCCATGGCGGTTTTACCTCCCCAGTCGCAGCTGGTACTCCTGACCCCCGACCAACTGCGGCGACCGACCCGCCTCGAGAATCCGCCAAGCAAGGGCCGTTTCCAGAAAGCGCGAGAGCAAACAGTGGCACGGAGTCCGTGGAAGTGAATCTGAAGGACCTGCTCGGTTCCGGAGCTGCGCGTTACAACGTGGCCGTGTATCCGGGCGATGTGGTGAAAGTGCCGATGGCCGGAATTGTCTACGTGGTGGGGGAGGTGAAGAAGCCCGGCGGTTTTGTTCTGAGGAGCAATGAAAATATTTCCGTGCTCCAGGCGCTGGCGCTAGCGGAAGGACTGACGCACACGTCCGCGGAGAAACACGCGCGGATCATCCGGACCGACAAAGTCACGGGCAAACGAAGCGAAATACCGATAGATCTGAAGAAAATCCTGGCAGACAAAGCGCCCGATCCGCTGCTGCTGCCCGAGGACATCGTTTTCGTTCCGAATAGCGGGAGCAAGACAGCTTTGTATCGAGGCGCGGAGGCGGCAATCTCGATTGCAGGTGGCGTCATTGTTTACAGGAGATGAGATGTTGGAAAAAGTGAATGTCGAGCTGCTCGCGCAGCCACTGCCGAAGCCGAAGCCGCGCCTGGAGGCCGGCGGCCGATTCGTTCCCGGAAAGGGCGCACAGACGCAGAATCTTCGTGCGTACTGGAAGATCATCGGGAAGAGGCGGTGGACGATTGCAGTGGTATTGGCGGCAGTGTTGACAGTTGTTCTGATCGCGACGGTAAAGCAGAAGCCGGTTTATGAGGCCAAGGCGCTGTTGGAAATGGAACAAACCAATCCGAACATCGTCTCTGTGCAGGAGCTGTTTCAATCCGCGAATACGACGGACAACTATCTGGAGACGCAGTACAAGATATTGCAAAGTGACAGCGTGGCAAGGGACGTGATCCGCCAGCTTCATCTGGATCAGGATAGCGAATTCAATCCTGGCAAGGGGCAACGTGTGCAGAACGGGAACGTGACAACGAGCGCGGATGTGATGGAGCTCCCGACCGACGCAAAGCACGAGCAGACGGTGCTGGCACGATTTGAAGAGCGCCTCAGCGTGAGTCCAGTGCAAAGGAGCGCGCTGGTTCGCGTAAGTTTTGATTCGCGTGATCCGCAATTGGCCGCAAAAGCCGTGAACACCCTGGCGGAAAGTTACATCGAGGAAAATCTGCAAACGCACTGGCAGGCAACGCAGAAGGCTTCGGCATGGATGGCAAGCCAGCTCGTGGGATTGAAGGCCAAGCTCGAGAAATCGGAAGACGATCTGCAGCATTACGCGCAAGGGAACGGGCTGTTGTATCTGGAAAGTGACAAGGGGCAGACGGAAAACATTGTGGATGAGAGGTTACGGCAACTTCAGGACGAACTTACGCAAGCGCAGGCGGATCGGTATCAGAAAGAGTCGCTCTACAAACTCGCGGAGGGAGGCGACTATGGCGCGCTGCCGGGAGTTTTCGATAACAAGCTGACGCAAGACCTGACCGACCGGCTGGCAGACCTTGAACGCCAACAGGCGGAACTGGCGCCGGAGTTCAAGGCTGGTTACCCGAAAATGGAGGAAGTCCAAAGTCAGATCGAGCGCACCAAGCAATTGCTAACGCAGGAGCGCGGCGAAGCGACGCGCCACATTGGTGACGAGTTCTTCGCGGCGGTCCGGCGCGAGGTGCTGGTGAACCAAGCATTTAATGAACAGCGAGCGCAAGCAAACGTCGTGGCGGCGAAATCGGTGCAGTACAGCATTCTGCGGCGCGAGGTTGATACGAATAAACAGCTATATGACGGGCTATTGCAGCGGTTGAAAGAAGCGGGCGTTTCGGCAGGGCTGAAAGCTAGCAACATACGAGTGGTGGATCCTGCAATGCCGCCGACAAGTCCGGTGAAGCCGCGAGTGGCGCTGAACTTGGTTTTGGGACTTGTACTGGGTGTGGCCGGGGGCGTGACGCTGGCGTTCGTGCAGGAACGCATGGACAACACATTGAAATCGCCGGACGACATAGAGAATTTCCTGCGGATGCCTGCATTGGGAGCTATACCGTCGCGGCGCGATATCGCGCGCGGCAGAAATGGGCATCGCGGAGCGCTGCAGGAGCGCGACGCCGCAGCGAGAAGCGATGGCCAGTTAGTAACATTTGAAAGAGAAGATAGGAACGGATGGGTACGCGTGGACGCGAAATCCTTGGAACGTTCGGACTTATGCGAGGCGTTTCGCGGGTTGAGGACCTCGGTGTTGCTATCGATTGCCGGGCGCCCCCCACGGTCTCTGGCGTTCATCAGCGCGGAAGCAAGCGAAGGGAAGACGACGATCTGCAGCAATCTGGGAATTACGCTCGCACAATTGGGAAAGCGAGTGTTGATTATCGACGGCGACATGCGCCGGCCGAACATTCATGATTTTTTTCACGTACGAGAGGGAGCGGGCCTGGTGAATTACCTGGCTGGCGACGAGGGTTGGCGCGGTTTAGTGCGCGCGACTGGATCGAAAGGTCTCGACTGTCTGATTTGCGGGACGACGCCGCCGAACCCGAGCGAACTATTATCGTCGGAGCGCATGCAGGTGCTCGTGCAGGAAGCGATGACAGAGTACAACTTTGTCCTGTTGGATTCGCCGCCGTTGTTGGATGTTACAGATGGTCGAATTCTTACGACGTTGGTCGAGGGATCCGTGCTGGTGGTCAATGGCGGAGCGACGACGCGCGAGAAGGTACAAAGAGCGCAAGTATGCGTCACGGAAGTGGGTGCGCATTTGATAGGAGCGGTGCTGAACAATATGGACTTGCGACGCGACGGCTACGGTTACAACGGCTTTCATGCGGGGCGACGTCACAATGGAGATGGACGCAAGCGCGCGAGCGCGTAAGAGAGCGAGACGCAGCGCGGGATTGTTCGAAGAGATTGAAGGACCTCCACTAAGAGGGTGGGCCAGGCATTCGGCCTGGGGTAGTAGCTGTAGGCGCCAGAAATAAATCCAGTTAATTAGGAAACGACCTGTAGGTCGCGGGGCGAAGCTGCGCCCCGACGAACGGAGAAAGAGGAACTCATCTGATGGCGACAGCGATAATGCAGTTTCATTCGGCACGAAAGAATTTCGAGTTGCCTGTTGGTTATCAAGAGCCGTGCTGGTACGCCGTATACACGAGCGCAAATCACGAAAAACGCGTTGCGGCTCAGTTTAAGGGCAGGGGCGTGGATCATTTCTTGCCGTTATATCAGACGGTTCATCGGTGGAAAGACCGGCGGATGCGACTCGAGCTGCCCCTTTTTCCGAGTTACATCTTTGTCCATCTTCCGCTGCGCGAGAGACTTCGAGTGCTGGAAGTGCCGGGCGTCGCGAGGTTGGTGGGATTCGGCGATTATGCCGCGCCCCTGCCTGCAGAGGAAATCGAAATGCTCCGGAACGGACTTAGCGGAGAACTCAATGCGCAGCCTCATCCTTATTTGACGGTGGGACGGCGAGTCCGGATCATCAACGGCCCACTGGCGGGGATGGAAGGCATTTTGATGCGCAAGAAAGGCAATTTTCGGTTGATTCTGTCGATAAATCTGATCATGCGGTCGATCGTGGTGGACGTGGATGCTGCCGACATCCGGCCACTGGATATGGTGGAAGGGGCGCAGAAAAACAATCCAGTGGAATTACGAGTCGTGGGACGGCCGAGTCTGTGATGCACGAACTTATAACGAAGGCGATGAACTGGTCGAAAAAGACCGTGCTGGTCACGGGAGGAACGGGGAGCTTCGGGAGGGAGTTCGCGTCATTGATGCTGGCCGAGTTTCAGCCGAAGAAGCTGATTATATTCAGCCGCGATGAAATGAAGCAGTACACGATGCGCGCGGATGGATTTGATGCGCCGAACCTCCGGTACTTCATCGGTGATGTGCGCGACAAGGAGCGGTTGTATCGCGCGTTCTACGGCGTGGACATCGTGGTGCATGCGGCGGCGATGAAGCAAGTGCCAACGGCGGAGTACAACCCGTTCGAGGCGATCAAGACGAATGTGATTGGAGCGGCGAACGTGATTGATGCGGCCATCGATTGTGGCGTTGAAAAAGTGATCGCCTTGAGCACCGACAAAGCGGCGCATCCGATAAATTTATATGGAGCGTCGAAGCTGTGTTCGGACAAATTGTTCGTTGCCGGAAACGCGTATTCCGGCGCGCGCAAAACGCGAATGAGCGTGGTGCGATATGGGAACGTGGCGGGTAGCCGGGGAAGCGTGATTCCGTTTTTCTGGGAGCAGCGAAAAGTTGGTGTATTGACGATCACGGACCGGAGGATGACGCGGTTCTGGATCACCCTGGACCAGGGCGCGCGATTTGTGGCGCAGTGTCTGGAGCAAATGCACGGCGGGGAAATCTTTGTTCCAAAAATTCCAAGCATGAGGATTTGCGATTTGGCGGAAGTGATCGCGCCCGCATGCCGCGTCAACGTGATTGGGATACGGCCCGGAGAGAAACTGCATGAAATCATGGTTCCGCGTGATGATGCGCGACACACGGTTGAGCTGCCGGATTTTTACGTGATTCAGCCGGATTTTCAATG
The DNA here is from genome assembly GCA_035295305.1 of Candidatus Acidiferrales bacterium. Taxonomy (GTDB): domain Bacteria; phylum Acidobacteriota; class Terriglobia; order Acidiferrales; family UBA7541; genus DAHUXN01. Next base: position 11,990 of record DATGJE010000193.1, read on the forward strand.
GTGGGACGCGAAAAATTGGAAGGCTGGAAGGCCATGCGAGGACGGCTTCCGCTACAGCAGCGATACAAATTCACAGTGGCTCACGCGGGCCGAAATGCAATCGATCATTGCCGGCTTGCGGCTGGACGGATATTCCGAAGCGGGGCAAAACGGGAATTCGCTGCGGGCCGTTGCCGCAGCGCGGTGATGAGTCAAATCCACGGTGCGATTCCAAAACAACAAATGAAAGTGCTGGTGATTGGATGCGGCTCGATTGGGCGGCGGCACGCGCAAAACTTGCGCGAGTTGGGCGTTGATGATCTGGTGCTGTATGACGCGGACCGGGACCGATCGAAGAGCGTCGCGCGGGAGTTGCAGGTGCGCTGGGTGCGCAACTTGGACCGCGGCTATCAGGAGCAGCCGGATGCGGTTTTGATTTGCGTTCCGACGAGCTTGCACTTGGAATTGGCAACGGAGGCGCTTGAGCACAATTGCCATCTGTTCATCGAGAAGCCGATTTCGCATTCGATGGCAGGCGTGGATGAATTTCTTGAAGAAGTCGAGAACAGGAACCGAGTGCTCTTGGTGGGCTACAACTTTCGATTTGATCCGCTGGTACAAACCGCCCGGGAATGGGTTGCCCAGGGCCGTGCGGGTCGCGTCGTCAGTGCGCGATTTCACTTTGGGTCGCATCTTCCGGCGCGGCATCCCTGGGAGGATTACCGCGCGGGATATGGCGCGCGAAAGAATCTGGGGGGCGGAGTGATTCTCGACGCGATTCACGAGTTGGATCTTGCGCTGTGGATGTTCGGAGAGCCGGAGACGACTTATTGCGCGGGAGGGAAGTACAGCGACCTGGAAATCGACGTGGAGGACGTTGCGGAAATATTGCTTTGTTATCCCGACAAGATCGCCTCCATCCATCTCGACTCCGTGCAACGCGCGCCAGAACGCTATTGCGAAATCATAGGCACGCGCGGGCAAATTCGGGCGGACTTCTTTGCGCGGACGTTGCGATATTTCGACGGCGACACGCGCGTCTGGCAATCGGGCGGCGGCTATTGCGCGATAGACGAAATCTATAAGCTTGAGATGCGACATTTCCTCGATTGTCTCCACGGTCGCGCGACGCCCGCGGTTAATGGAAAAACGGCGGCGCAATCGCTGAAACTTGCTGAAGATGTGCGGCAATCGATGGAACGGAACTTGCCTGTTTCGCCGAGCCGCATGACAGCGATGGTGGCATCGCGATGAACGCACCTTTTTTAACGGGAACGCAAGTTTACTTGAGGAGCCTGGAACGCGCGGACTTGGCGGCGATGGTCGATTGGTTGAACGACAACGAGGTGACGCGATTGCTGTTCATGGGATTGTGGCCAGCGAATGTGGAAGCGCTGACCGCGCAGTGGGAGCGCGACAGACAAAGTCCGGACGAAGTGACTTTTGCGGTGTGTGACGCGAAGACGGAGACGCTCGTTGGGACCACGGGGTTGTACCGGATTCAGTGGGTGATGCGGACGGGAGAATTTCGAATTTTTCTGGGCGACAAGAAAGTGTGGAATCGAGGCATTGGAACAGAATGCGCGAAACTGATGCTGAATTACGGGTTCGAGAAGCTGAACTTGAACAAATTGTGGTTGGGAGTGAACAGCGAAAATATTGGCGGCGTTCGAGCGTACGAAAAGGCCGGATTCGTTCATGAAGGGATATTGCGGCAGGAGCAGTACAGGAATTTTCGCTATTACGATGCGATTCGCATGAGCATGCTGCGGTGCGAATACGAGAAATTACGCGACGAAACGTTAATAAATGAACAGGCGGCGAAATGACTTACCGAGCGGGGATTGTGGGTTGCGGGCGAATCGGTTGCGGATTCGATGATGATTTACGAAGAGGATACGTCAGCACGCACGGGGGAGCTTACACGCGAACGAAGGGAATTGAGTTGGCGGCGCTCTGCGATTTGGACGAGAAGATACTCGAACGTTACGCGGAGAAATTTGGCGTGCCGGGGCGATACGCCGACTTTACGCAAATGTTTGCAGCGGAAAAGCTGGACGTTGTGTCGATATGCACTTTGAGCGCGACGCATTTGGAGATTGCGCGAGCCGCGGTGGAAAGCGGAGCGAAGGCCATCTTTTGTGAGAAACCGATTGCGGAGAGTCTGAGCGCCGCGGACGAAATGACGCGTTTGTGCGCCGAACACAATGTGGTCTTGCTGATCGATCATCAACGGCGGTTCGATTCGTTTCACCAGCGGATCGCGTCGTTTTTGCGAGAAGGCGGACTGGGGCGTGTGCAACAGGTCACCTGCTACTACACGGCAGGGGTGGCGAATACCGGAACGCATCTTTTTGACCTGCTGCGATTTTATCTAGGCGATGTGAAGTGGGTGGAAGGGCGAATCAGCGCGAATACGTCGGCCAATGATGCGGATCCGAATATTGACGGCTGGCTTGGATTCACGGATGGCACTGTGGCGGCGATCCAGGCGTGCGATGTACGAGCGTATACAATCTTTGAAATTCATTTGCTGGGGACGAAGGGACGACTGCATATCACATCGCACGGATTCAGCGTGGAATTCGATGAAGTTCGCGATAGCGGGAGATATTCGGGGTATCAAGAGCTGTTCCCGGCGGTGTTGCCGATTGATGCGGGTGGTTCGCATGAGGTGATGTTGAACGGTGTGGCTCATCTGCTCGATTGTATGGAAACGGGACGAAAGCCTGTGAGCGGTGGCGAAGATGGGCGCGCGGCGCTCGAAATTGTTTGCGCATTGAGCCAGTCGGCGCTGGAGTGCGGAAAACTCGTGAAGATTCCACTGGTGGAAACATCGCTGCATATTGTGTCGAAGTGAGCCGATTGCGAAGAAAACCTGCCCGCAAGTACTCACAACCATCTCGGAAGGAATGTTATGAGCGAAGAACTGGCATTGCTGGGTGGAAACCCGGTGCGGTCGAAACCGTTTCCGAGTCATCCGGTGATCGGAGATGCGGAGAAAAGGGCTGTTCTCGACGTGCTGGATAGCGGGAGGTTGTCAACTTTTATCGCTGCTGCGGGCGAGTATTTCAACGGCGGACGAAAAATCAAGGAATTCGAGAAGCAATTTGCCGAGTACCACGGCGTGGGACACGCGGTAGCGTTTAATTCCGCAACGGCAGCCTTGCACGCGGCTGTGGTCGCGGTGGGCGTCCCACCAGGAGCCGAAGTGATTGTGCCGCCGTACACGTTCACGTCCACCGCGACGTGCGCGTTGATGCATAACGCGATTCCCGTTTTTGCCGATGTTGATGAGGATGTGTTTGGACTGAATCCCGTGGCCGTGAAACGCGCAATCACACCGCTGACACGGGTAATCATTGTCGTGCATCTTTTTGGGCATCCGGCGAATTTGAACGGCATTCTTGATGTGGCGCGACGGCATAACCTTCGCGTGATCGAAGATTGCGCGCAGGCACCCGGCGCGAAATATGAGGATCGGTTGGTGGGAACGTTCGGCGATTGCGGAATCTTTTCGTTCACAGAAAGCAAGACTATAACAACGGGCGAAGGCGGGATGCTGATTACGAACAGCGAGGAAATTGCCGCGATTGCGCGAATGGTGAGGAATCATGGCGAAATGATCGTGGAAGGACAAAAGGAGAGAACTTATTCGTCGAGCATGCTGGGCTGGAATTACCGCATGACGGAGATGGAAGCGGCGCTAGGAATTGTGCAGTTTGGAAAGCTGGAGCAACTCAACCAGCACCGAATTGATTTGGCGAATTATTTGTCCTCGCGACTTTCAGGTGTGGAGGGATTGCAAACTCCTGTGGTGCTGTCGCGCGCAACGCACGTGTACTACGTCTATTCGTTGAAGTATGACGAGAAGTTGATGGAGATTCCGCGGGATTTGTTTGTGAAGGCTTTGAATGCGGAAGGCATTCCGTTTGGCGCAGGTTACGTGCGGCCGCTGTATCTTTCTCCGCTCTATCAGGAGAGACGGCACGTTGCCTTTGAGCACTACGCCGGGCACGCGAGCTATGACGCCGGGCTCTGCCCAATGGCGGAGAGGCTGCACGAGAAGGAGTTGATGCTCACGGGAGTGGTGCGTTTTCCGGCGACGTACGACGACATGGACGACATTGCCGATGCGGTTCAGAAGGTGATCGAGCAGAAAGAAACGCTGTGCCGGGCGGCGTGTGCGTAGCGTGGAGAGAATTGGAATTGTGGTGCAGGCGCGGCTGGGCTCGAGCCGTTTGCCGGGAAAGGCGCTGATCGATGTGGAAGGGAAGCCGCTGCTTCGCCGTTTATGCGAGCGGATGCGGCTGTGCAAGCGGGCTGACGACTTGGTGGTGGCAACGTCGAATCAGCCGCAGGACCAGGTAATCGAGGACGCGTGTCGAGCCTGGGGAGTTCCGGTTTGGCGCGGGCCGGAAAAAGATTTGACTGCACGGTTGCTGAGCGTTGCGCGGAAGCGTGGTCTAGGAGCGCTGGTTCGCGTGACCGGCGACAATCCTCTGACGGACCCCGAAGGAATCGACAAAATGATTGGCGCGTTTCGTGAGGACCGCGCCGAGCCAGAGATTGTTCATAATGTCCACCGGAACGGGTATCCCTATGGGACGGGAGCGGAAATTGCGAGCCGTTCGCTGCTGGAGATTTGCGATCGTGAGCTCGAATCGGAAGACGAACGCGAGGGGTTCATGACTTTCGGACGTCAACAGGCGAAGCGATTCAAGTGCGTCAGGCTGGACGCGCCGTCCCGCTTGCTACGGCCTGATTATTTCTTTACCGTCGATTACCCCGAAGATGTGACCTTGCAGAAGGAAATCTTTGCGCACTTTGGCGGGCGCGACGACACGAAGCTGGAAGAAATCCTAGCATTCCTCGACGCGAATCCGGAGCTTCCGAGACTCAATTCACATTTGCACCGGCAATTCAGCGAATGAACACGCAGAGCGTTCCAGGCGTTTCGGAGAATATCCACATCAGAGAGCTCTTCTCGTTGCAAGGGCGAATGGCGCTGGTTACAGGAGGAGCGGGGCGATACGGGCAACAGATATCGACGGCTCTCGCGGAAGCTGGAGCTACGGTGATCGTTGCTTCGCGCGGAGTCGGGAAATGCGAGGAGTTTGCTGCGCGTCTGCGACGCGACGGCTTTGACGCCGAGGGTTTGGCGCTGGACCTGACGGAGGAGGAGTCGGTCGAAAGCCTTGCGTCGCAGATCGAATCGCGATGGGGAAAGCTGGATGTGCTGGTCAACAATGCCGTGACGGTAAGGGCGGAGCCACTGGCCAGGCATTCGGTCGGCGATTGGGCACAGGCGATGGATTGCAATTCCACCGTGTTGTACCGAGCGTGCAGGATATTTGGCGACGTAATGTCCCGGAAGGGTGGCGCCAGCATAGTCAATATGGGGTCGATTTATGGAGTCGTGAGCCCCGACTTCAGACTCTACGCAGGTCACGATGAAATGACGAATCCACCGAGCTACGGATTCGCGAAGGCCGGAATGATTCAGTTGACGCGTTATTTGGCCGTTTATTTCGGGCCGCTGGGGATACGAGTCAATTGTTTGAGTCCGGGCGGGCTTTATTCGCCAACGATGCCCGAGAAGTTTGTCGAGAAATATGGTTATCGCACGCCGCTCGGACGAATGGCCGGCGCGAATGACATCAAAGGCGCGGCGGTGTTTCTTGCTTCGGATGCTTCCGCGTACATCACAGGACAGAATCTCCTCGTGGACGGCGGCTATACTGCACTTTAGTTGATTCCTTCCAGCTGTTCTCTTGCACTCTTTCATAGCGAAGCTATGGCAAGGCTATTGATAACGGGCGTGACCGGATTGCTCGGGTCGAATTTGATCTGGCAGGCGGCCGAATCCTATGAAGTGATTGGCTGGTCGCGCTCCTGTACGGCTATGCCTTCTGGCTGTGCGATGGATCGCGTGGATTTGGCGAACGTGGATATCACGACGCGACGTTTGCACGAGCGACGTCCCGACGTGATTGTTCACTGCGCCGCAATGACGGATGTGGAGAGGTGCGAACGTGAGCCAGACGTCGCGCGCGTGGTGAATGTGGAGGCGACGCGGATCTTGGCCCGATGGTGCGCACAGCACGGGGCTCGATTCGTCTTTATTTCTACCGATTCCGTATTCGATGGGAGTTGGGGGCATTACAGCGAGGAGGATCGGCCCGCGCCCGTGAATGAATACGCGCGAACGAAGCTGGCTGCTGAAGCAGTAGTGACGGGCCTTCTTCCCGACGCGTTGATTCTACGAACGAATTTCTACGGGCGGAATTTCAAACAGAAACTGAGTCTTGCCGAATGGATGCTCGAGAAACTTGCGCGACGCGAGCGGCTGCCGGCGTTTGCGGACGTGAGATTCAACCCGCTTCTCGCAAGTCATCTGGGAAGAATCATTCTGGACTTGATTGCGCATGGAGCGAAGGGCGTGTTCCATGCGGCGGCGAGAGATGAATGCTCAAAATACGAATTCGCCCTGTTGATTGCGAAGGTTTTTGGACTCCAGGCTGACGAGGCGCGCCCAGAGCTGGTTGGAGATTTCGGATTCGCTGCGCAGCGTCCAAGGAACGCAACGCTCGCGGTCGACAAGATCTCACGTTTTTTGGGCAGAGAAATGCCTTCGGTGGAAGAGGGGCTGCAATCGTTCAAACAATCGCTGGGCATTGATTACGTGGATTATCTGGCCACGCTCGGAAGCGACTCGAAGGAGCCTGAGGCGCTGAGCGCACGGTAACGATGGCGCGAATTCTCTACGTTTCGGAGGGCTACTCGACGCATGACCGACGATTCCTGCAGAAACTTGCAGAATCGGGACACGATGCTTGGCATTTGCCCTATGCCGCAGATTCCGTCCGATACGAAACGGGATCGTTGCCCGAGGGAATTCATTCAGTCGCGCCGCTGAGCCGCAAGCCAATTTCGCCGGGAAATCTAAATTGGATTTACGCGGCGCTACGTTTTCGCCGTGTGATGCGCGAGGTACAGCCTGAGATCGTCCACGCAGGGCCCGTACAAACGGGCGGATTCTTCGCGGCGCTCTGTGGTTTTCATCCTTTGCTGATCATGTGTTGGGGATCGGACGTGCTGGCAGCGCCGGAAACGTCAGCATGGGTCCGCTGGATAACGAAATTCACTTTGCGTCGCGCGGACATGGTGCTGGGAGATTGCGACGCGGTTCGAGAGCGTGTTTTGGCGCTGGGACGAGTGCCGGAAGAGCGAGTCGTTACGTTTCCGTACGGAATCGATTGCGGCGTGTTTCGACCGAAAATGTCTGAGCTGAGCTTACGCCAGAAACTCGGATGGGAAGAGTGCCGGGTTGTTATCAGCACGCGGTCATTCGAAGCGAGCTACGGCACGATGATTTTTCTCGATGCAATGCGGCGTGTGCTGGCTAAGTGTTCCGATGTGCGCGTGTTGATGTTGGGCGATGGGAGTTTGCGGCGGCAAGTAGAAGCTTTCATCGAAGGAAGCGGACTGAAAGGAAAAATTCACATGGTGGGCCGAGTGCGGGAGGACGCGTTGACCGATTACTTCGCGGAAGCGGACTTGTATGTGAGCGCCGCGTACTGCGACGGAAGCTCGATCAGTTTGCTGCAAGCGATGGCGTGCGGCCTGCCGGCAATTGTGACGGACGGATCTGGAAATCGGGAATGGGTGATTCATCGAGAAAACGGATGGCTCTATCCAGCGGGGAATGTGGATGCCCTGGTCACGACAGTTCTCGAAGCCCTGGACGACGACGAGCTGCGCGCTGCAACGGGTAAAGCGAATGTGGCCACCGTGCGGTCGCGCGCGAACTGGGGATTGAATTTCGGGAAGCTGCTGACGGCGTACGACAAATTGCTTTTCTCCGCGGCAGTCCAGGAGGTGAAAACGTATGCGCAGCTTTCAAATCGGTAAGCGTCACGTGGGAGATGGCTACCCGACCTATTTCATCGCGGACATTTCCGCGAATCACGACGGTTCGCTGGAACGGGCGCTGAAATTAATCCGGCTGGCAAAACAGGCAGGGGCCGACGGCGCGAAATTTCAACACTTTCGTGCGCCGAAGATTGTGAGCGATTACGGTTTTCGCGCGCTGGGCGGACAATTCTCGCACCAAGCGACGTGGCGCAAATCGGTTTGCGCCGTCTATGAGGATGCGTCGTTGCCGTGGGAGTGGACGCCCGATTTGAAGGCATGTTGCGACGAGGAAGGAATCGAGTTCCTGTCGACGCCGTATGATTTCGAGGCTGTGAACATGCTGGATCCGTATGTACGCGCTTACAAAATCGGCTCCGGAGATATTACTTGGCCGGAAATGCTCGAAAGCGTCGCGAGCAAGCAGAAGCCTGTGATTTTGTCGAGTGGCGCCTCGGACATCAGCGACGTGAGGCGGGCTATGGAAGTGCTGCAAGCGGTCAATCCGCACTTGGCGCTCTTGCAGTGCAATACGAATTACACGGGGAGCCTTGAGAGCTTCGATCACATTCACCTGAATGTGCTGCGGATGTATCAAGCGATGTTCCCGAACGTCGTGGTTGGTCTTTCAGACCACACGCAGGGATGCGCGACCGTGCTTGGAGCCGTTGCGCTGGGAGGACGGATTATCGAAAAACACTTTACGGACGATACGAGACGCGAGGGACCTGACCATCCTTTTTCAATGACGCCCAAGAGCTGGCACGAAATGGTGGCGCGGACGCGAGAGTTGGAGCGCGCGTTGGGCTCGACCGTTAAATCCGTTGCAAAGAACGAGCAAGACACGGTGATCCTCCAACGACGGTGCCTGCGAGCAAGCCACGACCTGGCGATTGGGGCGAGGATTGAAAGAAGCGACATCGAAGTACTGCGTCCTGCGCCCGTGGATGCGATCTTGCCTTTTGAAATGACGAAAATACTGGGGCGGCATCTCCGATGTTCCGTGCCCAAGGGGCAGCACTTGACGTGGGCGACGTTTGAGAATTCCGTGCTTTCGTTTCCATCGAATTCGGAATCGCAAAGGGCGCAACAGGAGTGGTTCGACGAGCCACACCGTGGTCCGTACTCAAGAAAGGGATATCTTGTCTGAAATCGTACCGAAATTCGGCGGCAAATTTCCTGCGTTTTGGGGCTGGATAGGCGCGCGCTCGTGGCGACGCGGGACAACGACGGCAACCGGGCCGCGCGGCGATTTGATTTGGAACAGCAGAGAGCGAAGCGTATTACTCGGAGTTCAGGGAGAGCGAAGTAGCGGTCTGTGTTCCTGGCACACGTTGGACGAGGCGCCGGACGGGCTCGCGGCGTTTGTCTGGGGTGGCCCGTTCATCGCGAGTGACTCTGATTTTGGGAGGGACACGGAAGTAAGACAGATGGATCGCTGGCAGATTGCAAACTGCATTTGCCGCCTTTACGAAAAGTGCGGCACACAGGCGTTTGCCTTGCTCGAAGGGAATTTTTCGCTGGTCTTGTGGGACGCGCGAAACCAAAGCGTATTTCTGGTGGTGGACAAGTACGGCTGCGATGATGTTTTCATTCGGCAAGGAAACGAAGGGTTGAAATTCGCTTCGCACGCCGCATTTCTGCTCGACGAAAACGTGGAGTTCGATGCGCGCGCGGTTGCATTTTTCCTGGGCCAAGAAGGATTCGTCCCCGCTCCGTTTACGCTGTGGGAGGGAATCAGAACGGTAGGACGCGCGCGATTCTTGCAGATCAAGACGGACGGAGACGAATTGCGGATTGCAAGCGCGCGGTACTGGCGCCCGTCGCGGAGCTGGAGTTTTTCTTCCGGGGCGAAAGCGATTGAGGAGATGTATCCGGTGCTCAAACGCGCGGTCGAGACACGCGCGACGCCGCGAACCGGGCTGCTGCTTTCGGGCGGCGTGGACTCAGCATTGCTTGCGAATATTTTGGGAAATCGCGGCTGTCAGAGCGCGGTTGCGATTACAGGAATGCTGGCGGGTTATGCCGGAGGCGAGGAGGAAATTCGGAGGGCGAGGAAGTTGGCGCAGGCGCTGGCAATTGATCACGAGGAAATCAGGCTGGACCCATTGGACGAGGCTTTACCTGAAGAGTGGTCGCTGTGCACGGAATCATGGACTGGCGGAACGCGGTTGACGCTGCCTCTGTTCCTTCGATTCGGACGGCGGCTTGAAGAGCGACTGGGCGAGGGATACAGCGCATTTTCGGGACAAATGGCGGATACGCTCGCCGACAACAACTACACATTGCCATCGCTGGGTTACAGGGCGCGGCGGCTGTTTTATTCTCCGGCATTTCGCCGCGCGCTGCCACTCTTGCAGAAGCTTGTGCCATCTCAATCCGGAGTTGCTGGAAGATCGCTGGTTCGCACGATTGCGGTCATCGCGGGGAAGCAAGTGGGCTTGATGGTGGAGAGTCTGTTGGACGGCTTGGCCAGCGAACAGCGGTTTTACGAGGGGCGCGTCTTCGGATATGGCGAAATGCCCGGAAGATCGAAGACATATTTTCCGGTGTTCACGACGGAAGGATTTGAGTCCGTGGCCGATTGGTACTCCTCGCATTTCATCGAGCCGGTTATTTCCGAAATGCGCGCAGAAACTTTCTATCGCGACATGATCGAACTGAGCATGGACATGGTGATGCTCCATCTCGACACGCGACTCGTGTTTCACGCGTTCCGCTTGGCAGGAGGCGAGGCAGCCATGCCGTTTCTCGACTCGCGCGTGGTCAATTTCTTTGCGAGCTTTCCTGATTCAGTGCGGGCGATTTATCGTGAGCCCAAACATATTATCCGCGAGCAATTCAGAAGGCGGAAGTTGGCGGGCGCCACAGACGCGCCAGTCGAGTTGAATCGTGAGAGCGCCGCGGGAACCAAATCAATGGAGCACATTCTCTTGAGTGGGAGCCTGGGTGCGTATTTTCGCGAATTGCTGAGGGCGCCGAGCGTGATCGAGAACCTGCCTGAGCTGTTCGATTATGTGGATGAAGCTTACTTATTTCGGCAGATGGAATCGTTCGCCCAGAACGCAGGCGGGATTGATTGCAAATTCATTTCACGACTTGCGGCGCTGGAGTTATGGAGTCGCGCGTGCGCGACGAAGGGCGCGAGCTGCTGCGCGCGGGCGACGGCGTGAATTCGGAAACATCGGCAGTGCACATTGGCAGAGACGCGACGATCGCGCTTGCTCCGGGTATTGAACAGGGCGTTGGGCTGGAAGTTACCAACGAAGCGAAGCGCAAGTCCGCGAGTCGCAAATTTGTTCGCGATATCGTGTTTTCGAATGTGCCGATCCCGTTCCAGAAGGCACGCACATATCTATGGCTGGTGATTTTGACGCGCGCTCTGGGACCTGAAGGGTTCGGCGTATGGTCGCTGTTTTTGGTGACTCTAAGTTCGGCGACGACGATTTCGACGTTGAACTGCGGGTCGTCGATGATGCGCTTCTTGAGCGGCG
>DATGJE010000194.1:0-7873 GCA_035295305.1 Candidatus Acidiferrales bacterium
TTGTCCCTTCACGGGCCCTCTGGTAATCTTTCTACACGCTGTTGACGCGGAGAGGTGTCTGAGCGGTTGAAAGAGCCCGCCTCGAAAGCGGGTAGCCTGGCAAAACCGGGCTCGTGGGTTCAAATCCCACCCTCTCCGCCATTTTTCGAATTCCATTGGAGATTTGCGCTTTTTGTTCATTGGAGAAATGGATTGAAGGCGATTGATAACGGTGCTCTTCTATTCCGTAACTTTGAAAAATGCGCGCCACTCCGGATCATCACCTAGAAGCAAATCTGCGCGATAAGTGCCAGGTTTCAGGGAAGCGATGGGCACCTTAATTCCTGTGTAAGCGGTCACCTGGGGTCGCAGCTCGATTTTTTCTGGCCGGGTTTGTTCGACAGCATGATTGTCCAAGTCAAAGATGCGCAATTGCAATGTCGTTTTTGTTTTCTTATCTGGAGCCCAGATAATCACTACTGCCAGGGTGTCACGCACGCGGGAAAATTGCATGGTGGAGTCTACGGGAACTATGGCTGTCTCGCCCATTCTCTTAAACGATGTGCAGAGCGTTCCACTCACCTCTTGAATATCCCGCGGAAGCGGCTTCACGAACTGACCCTGCGCCGCCAACTCCCCCAGGGTGCTCGGTTGTTTGGAACTCACGTCCTGCGGGATTAGTGAAATCGGAACTACGAGGGGAACGAAGGCGTTATTTGGCCCTTGCCCCGCAAAGTAGTAGTTTCCCGTCACCTCTTTGCGGAGTGTCTCGATGCCAGGGAACAGGTTTCCGCCGAGAACCCCGATGACTCGGCCGTAAGCATCGAGCAATGGGGAACCAAAGGTTCTCTCTCCGCCGTACCAGGAAGTATTCACGCGCTGCCCCGCATCGGGCGATTCTTGAACGCCGGTGATCCCAACATTTTCAATAGTCCGATTATTCTCGCTGGGAGAGCCGAGAAGATAACCGTCGTCCCCGACTTTCCATGATTTCGATGGTGCCCGCTCCAGCGTCTGCACTTTCGGCGCATCCACTTTGAGAACGGCCCAGTCCTGTCGGCGGTTCCAGGCAAGTACTTGGTTTGTGGCGGCGTTCTGCCCGTCAGGAAATTCGAGACGGACCGAGCTGGCACCGTCGATCACTTGAAAGGCGGTGACCAGCACGCCCTTATCAATGAAGAACCCCGAGCCCCGTCTGAACGCATCCCCATCGGCGTCAAGGCTATCAATGAATACACTCGCATCCACGGCGCGTTTGTAAACTTCCGCAGCTGCCGGAGCAGGTGCAGGAGCTGCGGGTGCATTCGGGTTCGCGACAATTTCAAATGTGGCCACTCCAGCCGGCTGGCCGTCGATTTGTGCCTGGAGCGCCCACAGGCCCTGTCTGACACTATCCGGAATATTCAAAGTCCAAGAGCAGGAGAATTCTGAACCCGCAGCTTGGATATCAACATTTCCAACAGACACGATCTTTCCTGATGGGTCTACCCAGCTCCCTTGAAAATGGTGGGTTCCAGACGGACCCTCCCATTCGAAGACCACAATGACCTTGTCGTCCCCCGGCACATAGAAGACTGTTCGCGGATCCTCAATGACGTATCGTTCGCCTTTGGTAGTTTCTTTGCTGCCGGATGTCGATCGTATTAAACGAAACGGTGACGTCTGCGATTGTGAGCTGCCAATCGATTGTGGGCGGGTCGTCGCGAGCCCAGACAAAACATTGCCCGCTAAAAAAATCAAAATAATCCCGGTCGCCGAGGGCCCGAACTTCTTGAACAAAGTCTTCATCAATAACCTTCGGAGAAATATAAGAAGGCATACTAGCAAACAAGATTGCGTCCGACTAGCATAATGGGCCCGTAGCGAGGTTTTAGGGCATCGAATTGGCAGCACTACCGCCGGGCGGCGAAGAATGTTTGTAGCAGTGCGGCGGCCTCTTCGGCGCAGACGCCGGCCGCGATTTCGACGTGGTGGTTGACTCGCGGATGGTCGAAGACGGCGAAGCACGAGCGCACCGCGCCTCCCTTGGGATCGTCAGCGCCATAAACGAGCCGCGCCACGCGCGCCTGCAAAATCGCGCCGGAGCACATCGCGCACGGCTCGATTGTCACGTAAAGAGTCGTCCCCAGCAGGCGATGATTCCCAATCGCCGCGGCGGCCGCGCGCAGCGCAACCATTTCCGCATGCGCCGTGGGATCGCAATCCGCAATCGTGCGGTTGGCGGCGCGCGCAATGACGCGCTCCCCGAGTGTGATAACGCAGCCGACCGGGACTTCGCCGCAGCGCTCTGCCGCCCGCGCTTCCTCGAGCGCCATCTGCATGTACGTTTCATCAAGCTTCGACTGCATTTCCCGCGCGCTGTTCCAATCGTCAGCCATCGAGCATCAGAATAGCATGGGAGTTTTATTTGAAGCCCATGGGAGACGCGGCATGCAATCTCTAACGCAGACAGACGCACAATTCGTTCGGGTAGGCAGCGGACGTCGGCGCACCTTGCTCGGTTTCTTGTTTGCTCTCTGTGCCATCTCTTGCTGCGTAGCGCTGCCAGGCATTAGCGCGAAGACCGGCAAGTCGAAGACTGCGCCGCCCGACCTGACACCGTCGGTTCTTTCGCAGCAAGCCTGGGCGATTCTCGACGAAGGGGCCGCATCGCACAGCTTGCGTAAGCGCACGGACGTCATCGCCGCGCTCTCTTCCATGCAAGGAGACGAACGCGCCATCAAACTTATCGAAAATGGTCTCATCGACAAGAATCTCGACGTTCGCCGCATCGCGGCCTCCGCGCTGGGGAACATGGACGCGAAAGAAGCCATTCCCGCCCTGAAAAAAGCAACGGACGACCCCGATCCCACCGTTAGCTTCGCCGCGGCGGAGGCGCTCTGGAAGATGGGAGATCGCAGCGGCGCGGAGATTTTTTACGCTGTTGTTCTCGGCAATCGTCACGCCGCACATGGGCCCGTGTCGAGCAACATCGAGGACGCAAAAAAAACTCTTCACGATCCCAAAGCGCTCGCACTGATTGGCCTAAACGAAGGCTCGGGCGCTTTACTCGGCCCCTTTTCCGAGGGCATTACGGTCGCCGAAGTGCTTGCGAAGGACCGCTCCTCGTCAAGCCGTGCTCTTTCGGCTAGTTTGCTCGGCCAGCATCCCACGCCGGATGCGGAAAAAATTCTGGAAGACGCTCTCGCGGACAAAAACGTCGCGGTGCGCGCAGCGGCTGCGCGAGCGCTTGGCGGATTCGACGATCCCGCGCTGATCAAAAGGCTCGCGCCGCTGATGGACGCGAAAGGCACGCCCCTTATCAAGCCGGTCGATTCGGTGCGCTACATGTCGTCCGCCGCGGTTCTTCGGTTGCTTCGCAAACAAAAATCCGCTCCTCCGGCCACCACCGCATCGGCAAAATCCAGCCGCTGAGTTTCGCAGGAAACGTCTTCGCCAACGCTGCTTGCCCCAGCCTTCGCGCTGCGGTATAAAACTTCGGCCTGTCATAACGAAGCAAAACTATGGAACTGCGCAAAGACCCCATCACGCGAAGCTGGGTAGTGGTCGGACATTCGGGCCACGCGGAATTGCCGGCCGAGCCATGTCCGCTGTGCCCCGGCAATGAAGGCGACACGCGGACGATCCTTCAATTGCCTGCTCAAGGTCAGTGGCAGGTTCGCGTTCTGCCCCATTTCCGTCCTCTGTATCACATTGAAGGTGAGCCCGGCCGCTCGGCGGAAGGAATCTATGACCGGATGAGCGGCGTCGGCGCTCATGAAATCCTGGTCGACACTCCGAACCACGGGCATTGGATGGCCGATGAGCCCACCGAAAACGTGGCGCTGATGCTCGAGGCCTATGCGCGGCGTATCGCCGACTTGAAAGGCGATCCGCGATTCAAATACGTGACGGTTTTCAAGAATCGCGGTGCGAATTCCGGCGAGGAATGGACGCACTCCCATTCGCAGATTGCCGCAACCACGTTTGTTCCGCGGCGCGTGTTGTACGAGTTGCGCGCAGCTCGCGACTGGTTCCGCGAACGAGACCGCTGCGTTTTCTGCGATATTCTCCGGCAGGAAGAAAAGCAGAAGAAACGCGTCGTGGATTCGCAAGGCGATTACCTTGCGTTTTGCCCGTATGCTTCGCGCGTGCCGTTTGAAACATGGATTATGCCGCGCCGTCACTCGCATCTGTTCGAGGCTCCCGGCGGCGAGGATTTTCGCGCCCTCGGCACGCTGCTGGCCCGCGTGATCCGGCGTTTGCGCTCGGTTGCGCACGGATATCACTTGGTGGTTCACACCGCGCCAAATTCCTTGCAAACGAAGGGCGAGTTGAGCGACTACTGGAAAAGCATCGCGGAAGACTATCACTGGCACATCGAAATTCTCCCCGTCGTGCCGACCGGCGAAAAGTCCTACGTCATCAAGGAAGTATATTTCAACGCTTTGTTGCCCGAGCAAGCCGCCGAATTGCTCCGCCAGGTCGATCCCGGCCGATGACGTTGCCCGCTCATAATGCAACCCAACGCGGCGGGATTATTGCGAAGCTCCTGGTCCTCCTTATTGTTGTGCTCCTTTGTTTCTTGATTTACGTCGCACGTGCACCATTGCTCCGGGTGGCCGGCAACTTCTGGATTACGCCCCAGCCTCCGGCTGCTTCCGATGTCATCGTGATTCTGAGTGACGACGATTTCACGGCCGATCGCGCCTCGCGCGCCGCCGAGCTCTACCACGCAGGATGGGCGCCGACGATCGTCGCGAGCGGCCGGTGGTTGCGTCCCTACGCGAGCATTGCGGAGCTGATGCAGAAGGACCTCGAAGCGCGCGGAGTTCCGGAAAAAGCCATCATTGCCTATCCGCATAACGCGGTGGATACGCTGATCGAATTGACGGAAATCCGTGGTTTCGTTCGGCGGCACGGCTGGAAGCGCGTGATGATTGTTACATCGAACTTTCACACCCGCCGCACGCGCTACCTGAGCAGGCATATTTTCCCAGCGGATATCAAAGTGCTCGTCGAGTCTGCGCCCGACGTCAATTACGATCCTGATTCCTGGTGGCGTACTCGCGGCGGTTTAAAAATTTTCCTGCACGAGACGCTGGGCATGGTTGTGTCGGCTTGGGAAGTGCACCACCAAAAACCAAACCCGTCGGGAGCGCTGCTGTTCCCGACAATTCTGCCCATTGTCGTTAAGTGAACGCTTTTGTTTCTCCGATTGGTTTACACGGGCATAGGTCTGTACTATAGTGCCTGAACCGCAAAGATTGCCTGTACCCCGTTCGCAGGCTTTCTAGACATCTCACCGCACTGGAGGTTTCCATGTGGCGGAAACAACCTGAAGGAAAACCGTCCCCATCCGCGACGCCCGGAGCGCCATCGGCGTTTGCGCCACCGTCATACACGCCGCCTGCGGAAAAATCCGCGGGAGCGCTGCTATCTGCGTCGAAGCCCGCGCCCGCCGCACCGCCTGCTCCTGTGCCGTCACCGGAAGCGGCAATTTTAACCCAGGGGATTCGCATACGCGGCGAATTGACAGGGAAGGCCGACCTTTTTATCGACGGAGACGTGGAAGGCAGCGTCCGGCTCGGCGACTCGCGGCTGACCGTCGGCCCGAGCGGCCACGTGAAAGCAGACATCGAAGCGCGCGAAATCTACATTCGCGGGAACGTTCAGGGCAATCTTCGCGGCCGCGAGCGCATCACTTTGGGAAACTCGTGCCACGTGAAGGGCGATCTGGAGTCGCCGCGCATCGCCATAGAAGATGGCGCGCAATTCAAAGGACGCGTCGAAATGGGGCCGGCCGCCGACGCGCGCGAGCACCAAATCAAGCGCACAGCGCCTGCCATCACGCCGTCTGTCACACCTTCTTCACCTTCTTCAACGAATTCGGCGCCCACTTCCGTACCGATCGAGGCTCACGCTAAAAAATGAACTGGACGGGGGGAAAGTCGCGTTTGGGGGCCGTGGCGGCGCCGGTGGCGTCCAAGATTCGCGGGACTGCGCACGCGGTTGCGCCTCCGACGTCCGTAACGAAGTCCAACCAAAAATCGGAAAGTTTTCGCCTTTCGAATGGCCTCAAGGATTTCCTGTGGCTCATCAGCGACGTTGAAAATGGCCGCCTCCTCGATCTGGGCCAGGTCTCGCAAGCAACTCTTAATTTTTTCATCGAGCGCGGTTTTCGTGTCACAACAGACGACATGCTCCGCTCGTGGAAGGAATTCCGCAGCACGGTGGAAGAAAAGCAGCGCAACGCGCCGCCGAGCGATTTCAACGAGCCGCTTTCTCCCGAGGAGATTGCCCAACATTTCCTGGAGAATTCGCTCCGATATGCGGACGATCAATTCAATGCCGTGCTCGTGTGGGATATTTTTGACCGGCTCGACGCCGAATTGCTCTCGCGAGTCGCCAGCCGCCTTTACGATATCGTGCATCCCGGAGGCGCGGTTCTCGCCCTTTTCCACAGCAAGACGCCCGAGCGCACCTATCGCTATCGCATCGTCGATAATCAAACCATCGAAATCGTGCCCATCGGCCCCGCTGGCACGCACCTGCGAATTTTTCAGAATCGCGAGATACTGAACCTCTTCAGCCGTTTCCGCTCGGCAAAAACGTTTGTCGGCCGCGACCAGCTCCGCGAAGGTCTTTTCATTAAGTAATTCCCCTAACTGATTTCCGGTGAGCGCATTGCCGGGGCTGTGGATTTTGCCTGATTTTCCCTATTGCATTGAGGACGGCACCGGAGTATTAGGGAATTGTACTTGGGAAAACGACGGAGGTTAGATGACTCCACCGGACAACCAAGCGTCCTGAAAACATTCACACCGCTCTTGCGGTGCGGCACCCCACGACGCCCAAGTGATTCGCGATTGACGCCGCGTGGGCCTCAGGAAACGGCAAAGCGGGAGGCTGCGAGGCTTCCCGCTTCGTCTGTCACGGCGCACATTTCTTGATTCTTCAGTTCTGCGTGGATTTGGTCTGCCCTTCGGCCGGCGATGAGCCCTTTCCCGCGTGCACACGCAACGCCTGAATGATGCCGGGCAGGATCGAGAGAAGAATCACTCCCGCGATTACCCAGTGAATCTGCTTCTCGACGTTCGGGATTTTCTTGCCGAGCGTGAAGCCGATCATCACCATGCTGCACACCCAGAGGATACCGCCGAAAATGTCGTACGTGAGGTATCGCGAATAGCGCATCCGCGCGGCCCCAGCCACGGGAGGGCAGAACGTCCGGATTACGGGAATGAACCGCGCGAGGATAATTGTCTTGCCGCCGTGCTTGTCATAAAACGCCTTCGCGCGTTCCAGATGCTTCTTCTTGAAGAACCGCGAATCTTCTCGCCGGTAGAGGTTCACGCCGGCCTTGCGCCCGATGAAATACCCGAGTTGGTCGCCGGCAATCGCGCAGAGCGGAACGGGCAGGAGCAGCCATGCTAGTTCCAGTTGTCCCGTTGCCGCAAAAACGCCGGCCGTGACCAGCAGGGAATCGCCGGGCAGGAAGAAGCCCACGAACAATCCTGTCTCGACAAAGACAATCACGCAGACCAGCAGCGTTCCGCCCCACTGAATCAGTCCTTGAACGTTATAAAGTTGGTCGATTAAGTCCCGCCAGGGTACTGCCATCGCGCTAGTTATCCTTCCCGTATCTCATTGGTTCACCGAAACTTCGCAAATCCACCATAACAGAAAACCAGGCCTCTCGCCGAGCCCTTGGGCTGGTTCGTATCGGTATAGTACTTTGCTCCCAGCGGTTCGACTCCCGCCGTACCATTTGCCGGAACAGCCCTGCGCGGCACAATGTCCGCGTCGGATACAAAACCTAGTCTGGAGGGGCGAGCATATGGAAGGTGGCTACGCGGTCTGGATGGGGCAGCCAGTCATTCTTCGAGTTGTTGCAGGCAACATGCGCGTTCCA
>DATGJE010000195.1:0-2532 GCA_035295305.1 Candidatus Acidiferrales bacterium
CGCGTGGCGCTTTCGCGAGCCCAGACGCAGCTCGAAGCGCGCGGCCTTCACCTTAGGGTCGAAGATCGCGTCTATAGCAGCCTGCCGGCGGGCGTTGTCGCGCGCCAAAGCCCCTCCGCGGGAACGCGCCTAAAGGTTGGCGAGTTGGTCCACGTAGTTGTCAGCCTTGGCCAACAGACTGTAACGATTCCGCAACTCGATGACCGCAGCTTGCGCGCCGCGCAAATTGAATTGTTGAGCGAGGGGCTGCAAACCGGCGAAGTGTCCAGCGCTCATCTGCCGGAATTCCCTCCCGATATCGTGCTGCAACAGGATCCGCCGGCCGGTTCGACCGATGCAAGCAGTCCGCACGTGGATATGCTGGTTTCGTTGGGGACGCAGCCGCCAGCGTATGTGATGCCGGGCTTCGAGGGCCTGCCTCTCGCGGAGGCCGAGCAACGATTGTCCGCCGCTGGATTGAAAGTGGGCAAAGTGACGCCGCTGCCGCTGACTGGCCAGCCACCGGGAACCGTGACGTCTCAACTTCCCCAGCGTGGCGCGCGAATCGAGCCTGGCGCGAGCGTCGAACTGCAGGTAGCGCAATAAGCGCGGCTGCGCCTGTGTTACAATCCAAGTGAATTTCATGACCCGCCGTCCGCTCGAAATCGCACCGTCCATTCTGGCGGCGAACTTCGCCGTTTTGGGCGAAGAGGTGCGCGCGGTCGAATCCGCTGGCGCAGCGGTGATTCATGTGGACGTGATGGACGGCCACTTTGTGCCCAATATTTCCATCGGCGTGCCCATTGTGGCGTCATTGAGCAAGGCAACCCGTTTGCCGCTTGATGTGCATCTGATGATTGAGCGACCGGGGGATTTCGTCGAGGCATTCGCCAAGGCTGGAGCGCATCGGATTCTGGTTCATCAAGAAGCGACCGTGCATCTCGACAGGGTGATCGCTTTGATTCACGAGCAGAATTGCGAAGCGGGCGTGGTCATCAATCCGGCCACTCCTGTCGCGATGTTGAAGGAAGTGCTGGACCGGGTGGAAACAGTGCTGGTGATGACTGTGAATCCCGGATTTGGGGGCCAAAAATTCATTCCTCAAACGGTTGACAAGATTCGAGAGTTGCGGGATATACGCTCACGCTACGACTACGGCTTCCGAATTGGAGTGGATGGGGGAGTCACGCTGGAAAATGCAGCGGAACTTGTAACCGCCGGCGCTGACACGCTGGTGGCGGGCACTTCAATTTTTCATACTAAGGATCCGGGCGCTGCTCTTCGGCAAATGAAACAGCGCGCCAACGACGCGATCTCGCAAAGGGTGTGATGAAAAGTATAACGAAACGACCTTCCTTCTGGCTTACGTTTGCGCTTCTCGTATCTTTCTTTCCGGCGGGATGTCTTTTTTCCGGACACAAAAAGACCGCCGCGAAAACTCCGGATACAAACGCCGAACCCGACAAAATTCTCTACGATCGCGCGCTGAATGATTACAATCACGGCCGCTACACGGAATCGCGCCTAAGCCTGCAGACGCTCATCAACAGCTACCCGGACAGCGAATACCTTGCCAAAGCAAAGCTGGCCGTGGCCGACTCCTATTACAAAGAGGGCGGCACCGAAGGACTCACGCAAGCGGTCGCCGAATACAAGGACTTCGAGACTTTTTTCCCGTTCCTTCCAGAGGCCGCCTACGCCCAGATGCAAATCGCCATGGCGCATTACCGCATGATGGAAAAACCCGACCGCGACGCCACGCAGGCGCGCCTTGCAGAACAGGAGTTCCAGTCTTTCTTGCTGAAGTATGCGAAAAGCCCCCTAGTGCCCCAAGCGGATCAGCGTCTGCGAGAAGTACAGGAAGTGCTGGGCAGCGGAGACTTCGAAGTCGCGCGCTTTTACTACGTAAAGGGTGATTACCGCGCGTCCGCGTCGCGCCTTGCCGAAGTCGTAACTCGCTATCCTCTGTTTAGTCAGGCGGATCGCGCGCACTGGATGCTGGGAGATGTTTTCCGGCGTGCCGCCATGGGCTCGAAAAATGAGCAAGAACGCGCCCGGTGGCGGGCTCAGGCAGACGCCGAATATGAGCAGATTGTTAAGAATTACCCCCTTTCATCGCTCGCGCCCGAAGCGAAGCGCCGGTTGACGGAAGATAGCGTGAAAATTCCGCCGCCGGATCCCGATGCGCTCGCACGCGCAAAATACGAGGAGAAGTTCGCGCACGATCACCCGGGACTTGTTCATCGCGCCATGGGTGTAATGAAAAGCAATCCCGACGTGGCGATGGCGGCCCATACGGGTCAGCCGGATTTGAATCCTCCGGGAGAAATCGAATCGCCTCAGGGCCCGGCTTCTACGTCGGACTCGGTGAGTGATGCGGGCAGCGCCGGATCTGCGCAGCAGAACATGAGCATCCAGACCGTCTCGCCCGAGTCGGCAACTCCTCCACCTACCAGCAGTTCGACCGGCACTGCGCCTCCGGCTGATCCGGCCACCACCTCGTCGAGCACATCTACGTCAGCGCCTCCGGCCACGGACGCTGTGCCGCCGCCG
>DATGJE010000196.1:0-4488 GCA_035295305.1 Candidatus Acidiferrales bacterium
CTGAATCGCAAAACAGTTGAGGAGTTGGGCGACGCGTTGAACCACGCGCGCGAGGATGCCGCCGTGCGGGTTTTAATTCTCACTGGCGCGGGCGAAAAATCGTTTGTCGCGGGCGCGGACATCAACGAACTTGCCCAGCGCACGCCCGTCGACGGCAAAGACTTTTCGCTCTTCGGCCAGGAAATATTTCACCGGCTCGAAACCATGGGCAAGCCTTCGATTGCTGCAATCAATGGATTCGCATTGGGAGGCGGCTGCGAGCTGGCGCTTTCGTGCACGATGCGCATCGCGAGCAGAAATGCGCGCCTTGGTCAGCCTGAAGTGAAACTCGGCATCATTCCCGGTTATGGAGGCTCGCAACGGCTCGCGCGCCTGTGCGGCAAAGGGATCGCGCACGAACTGATTCTCTCGGGAGAAATGATTTCCGCCGATGAGGCTCTGCGCGTGGGCCTGGTAAATCGCGTTGTCGAGCAAGCGGAACTGATTCCCACTGCCGAATCCATTGCGAAGAAGATTGCTGCGAACGCGCCGCTCGCGGTCAAGTTCGCCATGGAAGCCGTGGAGCACGGAATGGAAATGCGGCAGGAAGAGGGCCTGTTCCTCGAAGCCACGCTCTTCGGCCTTTGCTGCGCTACCGAAGACATGCGCGAAGGCACGCGCGCGTTTATCGAGAAACGTCCGGCGCAGTTCAAGGGAAAATAGCGCATGCCGGAAAAAAGACCCCGGAAGCTCCAGCCCAAATCGATTCACGGCGAACTTTCCGCCGCGGGCCTGCGCTTCGGAATTGTTGTGAGCCGCTTCAACAGCTTCATCACGGAACGTCTTCTCGCTGGCGCGCTCGATGCACTCCAGCGCGCGGGCGCGACGGAAAAGCAAATTGAAGTCGTTCGCGTTCCGGGTTCGCTCGAAATTCCCGTTGCAGCAAAAAAACTCGGTCAATCGGGCCGTTGCGACGCCATCATCTGCATTGGTTGCGTTATACGGGGGGAGACTTCCCACTTCGAACATGTGTCCGCCGAAGTCGCGCGCGGCGTGCAAATCGCGCAACTCGACGCCGGTGTGCCGATGGCATTCTGCGTCCTCACGTGTGAGACACTCGAACAGGCCATTGACCGCGCCGGCCTCAAGAGCGGCAACAAAGGCTTTGACGCGGGGCTCGCTGCAATCGAAATGGCCAATCTCTTGCCCAAGCTGGCGGCCAATCCTGGTGGTGCATCGACGAACTTGCGAAAATCGAGGCCGCGCACATCACACCTCCGAACACGCCGCGGAAGATGACCCTCCGCCGAAAATCCCGCGAGTGCGCCCTGCAGATGCTTTTCCAGTGGGACATGAACCACAAATCGCCGGGGCGCGTTGAGGAATCTTTCTGGAAATCCGCGCGCGCGGCGGAATCGACGCGGCGTTTCGCGAATCAGCTTTTTGAAGGCGCCGTGGCGCAGGCGGAAGCGAACGACACCACGATCGAAATGCTTTCAAAGAATTGGCGCATCGAACGCATGCCCGAAATTGATCGCGGCATTTTGCGACTGGCGATTTACGAGCTGCGCTCCGGCACGGCACCCGTGAAAGTGGTCATCGTCGAGGCGCTCGAACTTGCTAAGAAATTCTCCACCGCCGAGTCGGCACGCTTTCTCAACGGGATCCTCGACGCCGCAGCGAAATCCCTCGAGCAAAAAGACAAGAGTCAAGAATAGGCGTTTCTGGAGTGAATGCAGGTCTTCCTACCAGGCTTCCGCAACTTTTAGCATTTCACGGTGTTCAATGGAGAGCAGACGATACTTACCTAGCCCAAGGAGAGAACGACATGAAGATCGAGACGATGATCCGACGAAGCATTTTCACGCTGGCCGCTGCAGGGATGCTTTCAGCCGGAGCATGGGCCCAATCTTCGGCCACTCCGCCGCAGTCCGCCGCCACCAGCGCGCAACCGGGCGACATTCACAACGATCGCAAGGACATTCGTCAGGATAGACGCGATGTGCGGGCCGACAGAGCCGATATTCACAACGACCGGCGCGACCGAAATGCCGACCAGCGCGACATTAACAGAGACAGACGTCAGCTCGCCAGGTCCAATGCCAGGAACGGTGTTGATAGCAAGCGATCGCAGGCCCTGCGGCGCGACATTCGCAGCGACCGCAAAGATCGCAACGCCGATAATCGCGACATCCGCCACGACAAACGTGATGTTCGCGCCGACCGCCGCGATATCCGCCACGATCGACGTGATGTCCGGCACGATGTTCGCAACGCTCGCCGCAGCCGCTAATCAGAGGGAAAGCGAACGGCGAGGCGAGATCATTCTCCGAAGACCAAAAGGCCGGCTCCAAGCGAGCCGGCCTTTTCTTTGCGATGGGCTATGTGATGTAACGAACCGAGGACGATCAGAAATCTATGTGGCCTTCGAAAATGCGCACGGCCGAGCCGCTGACGCGGGGCACGAGCTTTCCTTTTTCATTGGCAACCTCGACGTGGATTTCGCTGGGCCTTCCCATTTCCACGCCTTGCGTTATCGAGAGATGCTCGCCGGCTTTCAGTTTGTTGTAGCGCACCAAATATGCGCCCAGTGAGCCGCCCGCGGATCCCGTCGCTGGATCCTCAATGATTTCCCATGGCAACATCCCGCGCGCAAAAGCCTTCCCGCGCTCGCCAAGCGCGAAGCAATATGCCATGGTGCTGTTGCCATTGAGCGCATGAAACAGCGCGCGCATGTTCATATGGATACGCTTCAGCGTTGCCTTGCCGCGCAGCGGAACCATCAAATTAAAAATTCCCGTGGACACGGATTCAATCGGCAAATCGGAGTCGATGTCACTGGCGCGCAAGCCGAGCGCTTCTGCTAGAGTTTCGCGCGAAAACTTCGGAGTCTTGAAGCGCGCTTCTTTCTGCGTCATCGTCACGCGCACCGGCCGCCCGCCGCGAAAGGTAATTGCGACGGGCAAAATTCCCGCACCCGTTTGCTGCTGAATTTGCACTTGGCCTTCCGAGGCCGGCACAACGCCCAGTTCGGCAAGCAGGAACCATGTCCCAATAACAGGATGCCCTGCGAAGGGCAGTTCGCGCGTCGTGGTAAAAATTCGCAGCCGCGCCAACGCGCGATTGTTGGTTGGCCGCTGGACGAACACGGTCTCCGCCAAATTCATTTCCCGTGCAATTGCCTGCATCTGCGAGCGAGACAAATTGTCACCGTCAGTGATGACGGCGAGCGCGTTCCCTTCGAATGGTTTCGAGGTGAAAACGTCGAGCTGGTACAGGCGTCGTTTCAAATCAATCTCCGCGCGGCCAGTAAAGGCCCGTTAAATGCTTTCCAATTCTGCCACTGGTTCTGTCATTTTCTGCATTCTGTTTTCATGACTGCGCCCGGTACGAGCAGGACAATTTGGCCCGTCGAAACAGTGGGATATTATAGTTTCCTTACCGTTGCGCATACTTCGTCGAGCACGCGCCTCGTCGTTTCCGCCCGCGTCGTCTCCGCATAGACGCGCAACATCTCTTCCGTTCCTGAAACGCGCACCAGCAACCAGCCGATGTCACCAAGAAATATTTTCTCGCCATCGATGTTTTCTTTGCGCACCACGGGCCATTCGAGCAGCTTCGTCATTTTCGCTGAACCAAAAAGCGCAATGGCCTTTTCCTTTTGCCCCGGACGCAATTCCAGATCGACGCGCCCGTAATGGTGTTCGCCAAACTCCTTTTCGAGCATGCGCACCAGTTCGCCAAGCCGCTTGCCGTGCCATGCCATCACTTCCGCAAGCAGCAAGGCACTCACAGTGGCGTCGCGCTCCGGCAAATACAGTTTCGTGGCGATGCCGCCACTCTCTTCTCCGCCGATCAGGATGTCGCGCTCGAGCATCAACTCGCAAATATATTTGAAGCCGATGGGCGTCTCGTAAACCTTTCGGTCGAATTTTCGGGCGATGTGGTCAATCATCTTCGTCGTCGAAAACGTCTTGACCACGTCGCCTTCGAGCTTCCGTGTGCCCGCCAAATGCCAGAAGAGGATGGAAAAAATCTGGTGCGGAGTGATGAACGTTCCGTCCGCGTCGACCGCGCCGATGCGGTCACCATCGCCGTCAGCGGCAAACCCCGCATCATAGCCGCCGCTCGCCACGGCCTCCTGCAGCGCGGCAATATGTGGCTCAATCGGTTCGGGATTCACCCCGCCAAAAAGCGGATCGCAATTTCCGCGAATTTCGTCGCACGAGATCCCGTGACGCAGGAGGAGTTCATGCAGAAGCCCCGCGGCCGAACCGTGCATCGGATCGGCCACAAATCGGAATTTCGTTCCGCGAAGGCGTTCCCAGTCGACCAGCTTGTCGAGCGTTTCCAAATATGGCTCGCGCGCATTCAGCGAATGGATTAAATCCTGGCGCGGAGACAACTCGGCCGGCTCGCTCTTGAGTACAGCCTCCAGCTCTTTTTCGATCTGGGCGGTAATTGCGGGGGATCCGGAGCTTCCGTAGCTCGCTTTGTATTTGACGCCAT
>DATGJE010000197.1:0-4652 GCA_035295305.1 Candidatus Acidiferrales bacterium
TGGCCGTCAGGCGGATAATCCGGCCAGTACGACCGACACCGTTTTTCGATTCGCGAAATTTCGCTTTCTTGTCCTTTTGATCTTGGCGATTTTACACTTTCGAGGAGGCTTAATATGTTTGCAGAATCTTCCAACTCAAAGTCGACGCGCCGTCAATTCGGCAAATCACTTAGCGCCATGCTTGCCGCTGCCTATGTTTCGCCGAGACTAATTCAAGGTGTCGCGGGAGGCCGTCTTAAAGGTTTTTCGCGCGCTGATGCCATTCTCATCAATTCCAATGAGAATCCCTACGGCCCGTCGGCGCACGCGATCGCCGCGATCACGGGCTCGGAAGGCGTTGCCTGCCGCTATCCTGACGATCTCTACGCGCGCGCGAAACAGTCCATCGCCACGCTTCACAAAGTTGAGACGGAAAATATCGCCTTGGGTTGCGGTTCCACGGAAATTCTGCGCGTTTGCGACGCCGCCTTCGTCGGGCCGGACAAAAACCTGATTGTCGCCGAACCAACTTTCGAGGCCGTCACCTATTACGCGGAAGTCTCCCGCGCCAAGACCGTAAAAATCCCTCTCACGTCCGATTTTCGCCATGACTTGCCCGCCATGGCCTCCGCGTGCTCGAACGGCACGGGCCTGGTCTACATCTGCAATCCGAATAATCCTACGGGCACTATCAACACGCGCGACGAATTCGCTAGTTTCCTCTCGAAGGTTCCCGCTTCCACGTACGTTCTCGTCGACGAAGCCTATTTCCATTTCGTCGAAGACCCGCGCTACTCGAGCGTCGTGGACATGATTCCGGAGCATCGCAACCTGATCGTTGCGCGCACATTTTCAAAAGTATACGGGATGGCGGGCATGCGCCTGGGCTACGCCGTCGCACAGAAGGAAACGATCGAAGCCATGCATTCGCAAGTGCTCTTCGATAATGGCAACGCCGCCGTGCTCGCCGCTGCTGTCGCCAGCCTCGACGATCCGGAAATCGTCCCAGTGAATAAAAAACGCCTGAACGAAACGCGCAAATGGGTGACCGGAGAACTCGCGAAAGACGGCCACCATGTGATTCCGTCCGAAGCGAATTTCTTCATGGTAGATATTGGCAGCGACGTCACGCCCGTGATTCAGGCTTTTCGCGAGAAAAAAATCATGGTCGGCAGGAAGTTCCCCTCGATGGGCACGTGTCTGCGCGTTTCCATCGGCAAACCCGAAGAGATGCGCACCTTCTTGGCGGCGTTCCGCGAGATCGTCCCCGCAGCTGCCAAGTCCGCCGCGTAGAACCGTGCCCGTCAAAAAAATGCCTTCGCTGCGGTATCCCCGCAACGAAGGCAGTCTTGAGTACGCAACTTTTTGACTTCTAGAGCGACGCCCGAGGCAACCCTCAGCCTACCCCGCGGCTTGCGCCGCGTCGCCGCCGATCGTCCGCCGCTGCTGGAAGCATTCCCGGCAATACACTGGACGCCCTTGCGTCGGCTTGAACGGCACGGTGGTTTCCTTGCCGCACTGGGAGCACATGGTCTTTGTTTCGACGCGTTGCGTTCCCGTTGAAGCCGTTGCGCCGCCGCCCTGCGCGCGAACCGATTTGCACGCCTTGCAGCGTTTTGGCTCGTTCTTGAAACCCTTATCGGCAAAAAACATCTGCTCGCCCGCGGTGAATACGAATTCCGCACCGCATTCGGCGCACTTCAAAACCTTATCGTGGAATTCCATGGGTTGCTCCCGGTCGTAGCTGGGACACGTTCGGGCACACTTCTCCCAGAATCAGATTACGCTGGAAATCGATGGGACTCCCTGCTTTCCCCGCCTCAAACATGTGAAGCACGGAACGAAGGTTATAGGAAACACCCAAAGTTTTTCGCCGCCTAGTCTAATCCTGTTCCCGACGCTGCTTCTTACGGAGACGCTTGCGTGAAAGAGCTTCTTTGGCCCGCCGCTTCTCTCCAGGTTTCATATAGTAGCTGTGCTTCTTGATTTCCTTGATGATGTCCTCACCCTGGACTTTTCTCTTGAAGCGCCGGAGAGCATTCTCCAAAGATTCGCCCTCTTGAATTACGACTTCCGCCACGCAGTTTCACCCCCGTTCAGGATATTGTGCTCGATATGCTGGTGTGGGTACTACTAGACGAATCCCGCCACAGGACACATCTTATGGGGCGTTTCTAGCGAACCCTTCACCGTAAGTCAAGTACTATATTTTGTACGGCGCGCGTTAGTCTCGCCCACCCGCGGCGCTATCTATTTCCCTTATAAGTGTACTCTCACACAATTCGCAAATCGCCTCACTGCCCCTTTTTCCCTGTCGTTGGGTAGTGCTTGACTTCAGTCGCGCCGCATCCAAATTCAAGTTTGTTGATATCCGTTGCGACGCGATTCCCTGGGCTGCCTCGCTACTTCTTTTCTGCGCTTCCGCATTTCTGCGTCGCTCGACGAAGATATTGTTAGAATAGGGCCGCTTATTTGGAGCAGACTCTCGATGTCATTGATGAAAAGCGCGATCGGCGTGCTGATGGCGGGAGGCCAAGGCGAACGTCTCTGGCCGTTGACGCGCGACCGCGCCAAACCTGCCGTGCCTTTTGGCGGCATTTATCGCATTATCGATATCACGCTCTCGAATTGCCTCAATAGCGATCTGCGCCGCGTCTTCGTCCTCACGCAGTACAAAGCCCTCAGCCTCAACCGTCACATTCGCCAGGGTTGGTCGTCGCTGATGGGTATTGGCGACTTCATTGAAATTTTGCCTCCGCAGATGCGCGTCTCCGCACACTGGTACCAAGGCACCGCGGACGCCGTTTATCAGAATATTTATTCCATTGGCAGCGAGCAGTCGAGCTACGTCTTCATTTTATCCGGCGACCATATCTACAAGATGAATTACCAGAAGATGCTGGAGCAGCACGTGGACAGCGGCGCGGAGGTCACGGTCGCCACCGTTGAGATGGACCCCGCCGAAGCCGCGCACCAGTTCGGCGTGATCGAGACAGACAAGGAAGGCCGCATCCTCGGCTTCGAAGAAAAGCCCGCCGCGCCCAAACTTTCGCCGCGCCATCCCGGAAAATGCGACGCCTCGATGGGCATCTACATTTTCAATACACAATTTCTGCTGCCCACGCTTATGGCGGACGCCGAGGACCCGAACTCCTCGCACGACTTTGGTCATGATGTCCTTCCTCGAATCATCGGCAAATTTCGCGTCTTCGCATACAATTTCTACGACGAAAATAAAAAAGAAAACCTCTACTGGCGCGATGCTGGAACCATCGACGCCTACTACGAAGCCAACATGGATTTGACCAACGTTTCCCCGGTTTTCAACCTCTACGACAAAAGCTGGCCCCTCAAGACCTGGGAACAACAATATCCGCCCGTCAAATTCGTCTTCGCCGACCCCGGCCGCACCGGAACAGCCCTTGATTCCATCGTCGCCGCCGGCTCCATCATTTCCGGAGGCCGCGTCGTGCACTCCGTCATCGGCTACGACGTGCGCGTAAATAGTTACTCCGACATCGAAGATTCCATCATCTACAATCACGTGAACGTCGGCCGCCATTCGCGCATTCGCCGCGCCATTATCGACCGTCACGTCAAATTGCCCGAGCACACCGAGATCGGCTACAACATGGACGAAGATCGCAAGCGCTACCACATCAGTGACAACGGTGTCGTGGTCGTTGTTCGCGAAGAATCCATGCTCGAAGAGCCCGAGTAGCGGCTGACCGTGTCCTCTACATTCCAGCCCCGTTTTGGCCATGCCGCTGAGGAGTTCGAGCGCTATCGGCCAAATTATCCGCGCGAGCTTTTCGACCACATCCTCGCTGCCGTGCCCGCCGAGCGCCGCGACCGTGCCGTGGACCTGGGCGCGGGCACAGGAAAATCTACGCGCGCGCTCATACCACATTTTCGCGCAGTTATCGCCGTCGAACCGGACCCCCGCATGGCCGCAAAACTTGCCGAAGAGGTTCCCCAAGCCATTGTGCGCAACGCAACTGCGGAAGCCTGCATCCAGCCAGACGCGAGCGTTGATCTCGTTACCGTCGCCAATGCGCTTCATTGGATGGAAGCGTCGCGGGTATTTGCGACTGTGCACAATTGGCTGCGCGTTGACGGAATTCTCGCCGTCTACGACCGCCCGCTACCCAAGACCACGCCGGCGATCGATGCTATTGTTCTCGCGGAGCTGCGCGGCCCATGGAAACCGCATCGCGACCCGCGCTTGAAACGTGATCGTATCTGGGAGAATGAAGTCCGCGCCGCGTCCGGCTTCGAACTTGTTGAAGAGACGAAGTTTTCCTATATTGTTCCGATGTCGCCGCGTGACTACGCCGGATTTTGGCGCTCAACATCCTATGGCAGCTCCTACGCGCGTACTCTCACGGATCCTGAAGCGTACTGGCGCGACTTCGAATCGCGATTGGCCGCGGCAGCTGCAGGCGATATGATTTCTGTGGATCTGAGCCCGACACTGCTCCTGATGCGCAAGTCCTGAATCTTCATTCTTCGCATGCGACCTCCTCTCGTGGATTGGTCCGGCCCGGAGACATGGGTGACACAACGTACCTAAGACATGGGTAACACTTTTGGACCAAAGGGATTTTCGATTGGTTCGAGCACCCGAGTCTCCAGATCGAAGTACCCCAGATCATACTGCATAAAGCTCACCA
>DATGJE010000198.1:0-2646 GCA_035295305.1 Candidatus Acidiferrales bacterium
CCCACTGAGCGATTCCACCCACGCCACTCGCCGCCCGTCCGGCGAAATCGCCGCTTCGGAAATCGCATGAACGTTGAACATATCGCGCAGCGCCCGCTGCATTGCGGGCGGAGTCGCGTGCCGCGACGCCTGCGGAGCCGCCGCGTGCGCCCCTTGCACAGTCGCTGGCTGCGCTGCAAGCAGGAGAGCGGCAGCCAAGATCGCGCACGACGCACACAATATCGCGGCCGCGCGAGACACATTCGAGATTATTTTTCCAAGCATGGATTCTCCTCGGCGTCAAAAACAGGAACGATACCCGCACGCGCGAGAGCGCGCAAGCGTCAGGTGCGGAGGACCGTGATTAAGCAGCGGAGGCGGAAGCTCTGTCGCGAGTTTCAACGAGGCGCGGCTGCAATTCCTCGATTTGCTGGCGCTGCAGGAAAACGAAAACAATCGCCGCCGCAATCACCGCCAGCAATGCCACGATCCATTCGGCGGGCTTCGCCGACCACAGCGCCGTGTTCAACTCCCACAGCGGCGTCGGCAGAAAAATCGCGGTGAAAGGATTCTGCGTCAGGTGCAGCGCACCGACCACCAGCCCCGCGCAAACGTAATACACGATCAGATAGAGAACCCCGAGCGGCAGCGGATGCCTCCCGCGCCGCAGGTTCATCCACTGCAGGAAAAGCAAATCGCACGAAATCCACGCCGCAAAGTAAATCACGCGGAAAATCGCCACTGTCAGGCTCCATTCGAGCGACGGGTCGCGTTTCCATTGAATGACCAGAATCATCGCTGCGCCCACCAGAATCGCGCCAAGAAAAATATACGGCGCCGGCCAAATCGATTCGAGCGCTGTAGGCCCCGCCTCGATGCTGTGCAACCGCCGCTGCATCCGATTCCGATTCCGCAGCAATACAAATCCAAAAATAAAAAATAGAGCAATATTCACGATAAGCAGCATCGATTGCGCGGCAAGGGGCATCTCGAGGCCCCAGCGAAAGAACGCGAATAGAATGAAATCCAGATAACAGAGGAATCCCAGCGCTTGTGAGGGCCTGTAGACTTCGTAGTTCGAGGGGTCGCATTTAATGTTGCGAGCAACTGCCGGGACGAGCCACGCGATGAGCGTCAAGAAAAGAATAAAGAGAACCAAGGCGTGATGCACAGCGATGCCGAAAAAACGGTCCTCAAAAGGGCCAGGAATCGTAATCGGGGCTCCATTCCTCATTAGGAAGTGTCTTGCACCCTGCGTAGCATTCCAGGTCGATTGTAGTGCCAGCTGAATTGCAAAAAAAGGGCTCACGGTCCCGACTGAAAAGACCGCTTCGTTCCTGTCCTGAAACGCAATGTAGGCGACTAGAAGATACAGCAGAATGGCCCAAGTTGCGGTGCCGCGCTGCAGAAACAGCGAAATTACGAGGGCAAATGCCATGTAAGTAAGAGTCCCGAGAATGAGAAGCAGGTAAGCAGCGAGAACGAACTGCCAGGAAGCGCCGCTAGCGACCGCTCCGACGATCGCCGCAGGCAAAAGGCATGCGAAAACGAAATAGACCATCAAAGGTGGTCCGAAAAGTTTGCCAACCGTTAGCTCGAACGGAGAGAGGCGCGTGAGCCGCTGAAAGTCAAACGTGTTTTGGTCCTTCTCACGCTGGACGGCGTGAATCGACGCAATGCCGCCGCCAATGACGAGCACAATTGCTTGAATCCACAGGATCGTGGTAAGCAGCTCCCGGCCGCCCGTTCCTATGATTCCTCGCAGGCTACCATTCGGATCGCGCGCAAAGAAGTAGAACAAAGCAACCGAAATAGCGGCGCACAATGCCGCCGCCGAAATCATCCGCTTCGGCCGCAACTGTATCCGCGCATTCCGCACAATCTCCGGATTTGTGAACAGGCTCATCGCGAAACGCTCACATCACTTCCCCGCCGGAAAGCCGCGCGTAAATCTGCTCGAACGACTCCGACGATCCTTCCACGGCGCACACCGGAGCGCCGCTCATCACCAAATCGCGCACCAGCGCCGCAAGGTCAGCATCACTTCCCGCAAAATGAAAGTCCACGCTCGACGATCCCGCAATCACGCTCGCCGACGGATGCGCATCCAGCACGCCGTCCCGCACCGATAGCCACGCCAGTAACTCATCGCCCGGCGCCGCCACGCGAATGCGCAGCCGCCGTTGTGCCGGTCCCACGCCCTCCTGCATAACAGCCGCAAGTTTTCCCGCGCGCAGCAGGTGGCCCTTTTCGAGAATCGCCACCGAAGTGCAAATTTCCTCAAGGTCCGCAAGAACATGCGAGCTGATTAAAATTGTCTTGCCCTTGCGATTCAAATTCTTCAGCAGCTCTTTCAGCTCCACGCGCGCCTTTGGGTCCAGACCCGAAGCGGGCTCATCGAGCACAATCACCGGAGGATCGTGCAGCACCGCGCGCGCAATTCCCAGACGCTGCTTCATCCCGCGTGAAAGCCCTTCAATAAAGGCGTCGCGCTTCGTTTCCAGCCCAACCCACCCGATCACTTCCGCGACGCGCGCAGGAATCTGCGCCGCGGGCATTTTGTAGGCATGCGCGAAATAGTCGAGATATTCCCAAACCTTCAGATCGTCGTAGAGCGAAAAAAAGTCGGAGAGATAGCCGAGAAATCGCTGCGCATCTTCGGGACGG
>DATGJE010000199.1:0-4850 GCA_035295305.1 Candidatus Acidiferrales bacterium
TCCCCGGCATGACGGAGAGAATTGTAAAATTCGACGAGTTCAGCGCCGGTAGCATCCCGCCGACGGTTGCCAACAGCGTGGAAGAGATTCGATCAACCTTTGAGAAAAACGTTCGGACGGCCGAAGAGATCCTCAGCAACATGACCGACGAAACGGCTTTGGGAAGCTGGCGGCTCACTTTCAAAGGGAAGGAAATCTTCAAAAAGCCGCGCGTCAAGGCGCTGCGCACCAACCTGCTGAATCACTTGTATCACCACCGCGGTCAATTATCGGTTTACTTGCGTCTGCTTGACGTGCCGGTTCCGGTCGTCTACGGTCCCACTGCGGACGAAAACCCGTTCGCTTAATTTCAGAACAGGAACGATTCCGCGGAGGAAGCGGCGGGTGTGCTAGGATGCGGCCCGAGAAGGAGAAGTTTTCATGGCCATCGTCGACGTTAGCAAACTGCGCGTCATCGAGCGCTTGCCCGGTTGGCATGGACGCTATTTCCACTCGGCGAACATGACCTTCGCGCACTATGATTTCGTGCGCGGCGCGTCCATTCACGAGCATTTCCATCCTGAGGAAGAAGTCTACGAAGTTATCGAGGGAGAGCTTGAGGTGACGATCGACGGCGTCGCGCAGATCGTCCGTGCGGGGCTCGTGGCCATCGTGCCCTCCGGTGTCCGCCATTCGGTGAAGGCGCTCACCGATGGTCGCGCAATCATCGTCGACCATCCGTCGCGGCAAGGTTTCGATTAGTTATGGGCGTCAGGTGCGCATGCCCGTTTCGAGCGCGTCGTAAAACAAATCCAGGTCCGTCGGCTGCGTGAAAATGTGTGTGGAGATGCGAAAATGCTCGGGGCCGCCGGCGACGCGGAGATTGCGCGCGGCGCATTCATCCGCGACTTTCTTCAGGCCGCCAGTGGTCGAGCCCGCAGGGATCGGCGGGTTCGGCTCGAAACAGACCATCGCGCCAAAAAACGGATCGCTGCTGGCGTTGACGATTTTCAGGTTCGGATATTTCGCGACGCGGTCGCGCACCTGCGTCGCCAGTTCGTGTTCCCGCGCGTAGATGCGCTGCGGGCCAATCTGGTTGAAGAAATCGATGGCCGCGTGCAGGCCCACCATCACGGATAAATTCGAAGTGCCGATCCAGGAAAAGCGATAGGCCTTCAAGTCGTAATTATTCCAATTCGCAGTAGCCGTGTGCGCCCACAAGTCCTTCAAGTGCGTTTCGCGGATGTAGAGAAAGCCCGTGCCCTTCGGCGCCATCAGCCATTTGTGCGGGCTTGAGCCGTAGAAATCGCAACCCATGTCGTGCAGGTCGAGCGGAATTTGTCCGATGGCGTGCGCGCCGTCGACCGCGGAAAGCGCACCGTGTTTTCGCGCCACCGCGCAGATTTCCTTTGCGGGCAAGACTACGCCCGTAGCCGTGGTGATGTGGCTGAAGAAAATCATGCGCGTTTGCGGCGTCATAGCGCGTTCGAAGAGATCGACGATTTCCTCTTTCGACGCGGGCGGCTTGGGCAGCGTCACTTTGTTGATTTTGACTCCATATCGCGCGACTTTTACGTCCCACGGGCAATAGCCGCCAGGATGCTCCTGGTCAGTCATCAGCACTTGCTCGCCCGGCTTCATGTCGATGCCGTTGGCGATAATGTTGTTGGCCTCCGTGGCATTGCGGACGAGAGCGAGTTCGTCAGTTTTAACATTCACAAATTTGGCGAGGGCTTCGCACGTAGCATGCAGGTGCTCATTTTCGTCATAGCCGAACCATGGATACGCGGGCTCGCGAAACTCTTCGGCGGAAAGAATATGGTCAATCATGGCGCGCAAGACGGGCAACGGCGTGCAGCCCACCGAGCCGCAATTTAAATCCACGCGATCGGAAGCAAGGAGCCATTGGCGACGCAGTTCGCCCCAATAGCGTGCCGGGTCGGTAGTGAATAAATCCGGCGAGGGCAGCGGCGGATTCTCGACCACTGTTTGCGCGAAGGCCTCGTCCGCGCGGGCAATCGGAACGCCTAGAATGGCAGCGGCGACCGCGGCACGTTGGATGAATTCACGGCGACGAAGCATGGCAACACCTCCGGGATGTGAAGTTGCGGCGGAGTCTAACAGAAAATCAGCAGGAAGGAAGCAGGCGAGAAAGGAATTCTGCTAGTCGGAAGAATTGTCCTTGGCTTTGGCGTCCTTGTTATCTTTGGCGTCTTTGCTCTTCTTTTTACCCTTCTTATCCACTTGCGCCCAACGCTGGTCGAGCGATTCCTTTGTGAACAGCGAATCCTGCAGGCCGGTGTTGAACTTGCATCCGTCCGCGTTGTAGAAAACCTGAAACACTTTCATACCGTTGCGGACATGCGTTTGCTGAAAGTACATGGTGACGCCGTCGATGGTATGGAAATTCGAGTAGTAGTCAACTTCCTCGGCGCGCATGTGGGTCACCGGATCGCGCATGGCCACTTCCTTGCGGATCGGCAAGTGCGTTAATTTTGCAATGGCGATGCGAATTTCATGGCCCTGAGGATCGTCTAACTCTACCCAGTCGGCCTCTTTCAGGTCGACAATGTCGGGGCCATCGTAACGGAAAATCATGCCGGGCTCGTTGAGCCGAAAGCGGAGAATATAATCGAGGTCGATTTGCTGCTCGCGCTGATTGTCGGCGATCTGGTCTGCGGGTTCTTCGCTGACGCCGCCGCGATCAAGCACCCAGCCCTGTTTCCCATTGGTCACTTGAATTTGATTGCGCTTCTTCGAAAACTCGGTGCGATCTTTGTCGGGGTATTTGACGAAGTCCCAGAAGGTGTCGTAACCGCTGAGCGCTCCGGAATGGCCGAAAGAGCCCAGCATGCCCGTGCACGAGGAGTCTTTTACATTCAGATAAGCGCTGCCACCAAGCGCCTGAATCATTTCCTGAATGATCTGCTTGGCCTTCGCCGCGCTCTGCTCAGGCAAGAGCACCTGATCGTCCTGCGCGCGAAGGGGCAAGTAGGCGGCGAAAAGGAGCGCTGCGGAAATTAACAGAACAGAAGAAGCGCGTTGCATCAGCCGCACAGAACCGCGCCTCCGTTGACGTTCAGAATTTCTCCCGTGATGAACGCCGCGAGGTCAGATGCCAGGAAGAGAATAGGCCCCGCAATTTCTTCCGCTGTAGCCACGCGACCTAGAGGAATCACGCTGGTCGCGAATTTGTGCCCGGCTTTGGTTTTCAAGACGGGCTGAGACATTTCGGTGTCGACCCAACCGGGCGCGACGCAATTCACGAGAATATTGTGGCGGCCAAGCTCCGTCGCAAGTCCCTTGACGAAACTGATGATCGCTCCCTTGGAAGCCGCATAATGGGAGTGAAACGCTTCTCCGCGCTGTCCGGCCGTGGAGCTGATGGCAATAATTCTTCCACTCTTCTGGGCGAGAAAGTGCGGGACAGCATAATGAATCATGGCGTAGACGCTCTTTAGATTCATGCGCAGCATATCGTCCCATTCGCGTTCCGACATCTTCTCAATCGGAATATCTTCTACATTCCAGATGCCCGCATTCGCCACTAGGATGTCCAGGCGGCCCAAGCGGTCGCGCGCGAAGTCGACGAGTTTTTTCGCGTCGGCCATGCGGCCCAGATCGGCTTTGAAGAATTCCACTCGCGTGCCGTGTTTGCGGGCCTCTTGTTCGAGTTGCGCCGCGGCTTCGCGGCTGCGATGGTAATTGAATATCACATCGGCGCCGGCCTGCGCGAATGCGCGGACGGATGCCGCGCCAATGCCGCGCGAGCCTCCCGTGATGATCGCTGCTTTGCCCGCTAGCGAGATCATAGTTCTCCTGGATGAAGTGAAAGACTACCTGAAGTCGTAAGCTTAACAGATTATTGAGCGCGCGAAATTCAGCCGCGAACCGTGGCGCCGCGCGCCGCGGCAATTAATTCCCGAAAAAGCGTTTGCGCTAATGCGTCGCCGGCCATCCGTTCGGGATGCCACTGAACTCCGGTGACCCAATTCGAATCGCCGGTCCATTCGACCGCCTCGATAACGCCATCGGGCGCACGGCCCGCGATGCGGAGATTGCGTCCCGGTTCGCGAATGGCTTGGTGATGCGAGCTGTTGACTTGCGCGTCGAGCGCGCCGAAGGTTTTCGCGATGCGCGAGTCTCTCTCGAACTCTGCGGGGTGCAGAAAGGGCACTCCCTTAGGTTGTTCGCTCGACGGATGCGGAATTGTAGTTTTCACTTCGCTGGAAGGATCTTTAGTCGATAAGTGTTGAACGAGCGTCCCTCCCAAATAAACGTTTAGCGCTTGTGTCCCATAGCAGATTGCCAAGACTGGCTTATGCTCAGTGAAAGCTTTTTCCAGCAGCAGGAAGTCTGTGTATTCCCGCCTCGGGTCCGACCAACCGCATTTTGCGTGGGGTTCGGCCCTATATCGGGTTGGGTGCACATCCGCAGGACTCCCCGGAAGTACAATTGCATCCAGCGAAGTGGCCTCATCCGCCAGTGCTTCGCGGGAAAGGAGTAGAGATATCTCCACCGGCTCGCCATCTGCGCGGAGGATGGATTGCACATAATAATCATACTTGCCGCGTTCGCCCTTATCTTGTTCTTTTACAGTGCGGTAGGGGACTCCAACCTTCGGGCGCAGATGGTGTTGATTTTCCATCGAGACATTAATCCTATCATTGGCCTATTCGCGCAGCAACCAACCTGACTGATCGGTGAACCTTATAGGCTACCAAGGGATCGATTCCGCGAAGCGGCGAACGGCATTTGAGAATGCGTCCGGCTGGTCGATATTCGCTATGTGGAAGGCGCGCGGAATAATTTCCAAGCGGCCGTGTTTCGCGGCGGCCAGGAATCTGCGTTCGTGCATGCGAAAGCCGAGA
>DATGJE010000200.1:0-2500 GCA_035295305.1 Candidatus Acidiferrales bacterium
TTTGGCCACCTGCCCCGTTTGTACGGTGACCACACCCTTGTTCGCCTGCTTGATGCTCACGACCACGATGATGAGGAGCACTACAGCGGCGCCGACGATCAAAGCTACCTTTTTCCACGTTTTCATAGCATTTTCCCTGCGAATCCGACCCTTAACGAGCAGAATTCCGTATCCTCACATTAATACGCCAGGGAGAGACGAAAAGTTTCGTCGCGGACAGCACCCCGGCCGCTTTACCATTACAATCTGATTAGTAGGCTCTTTCTGAGACCTCTATACTAATCGACATTGCCCAAAGTTCAAAACGCTCACTTTTTGGATTTCCTTACTCTTAGACGCCACCAATCAGCATTTCGTTGAGGCAGGAGTTAAGAAAATCGACGCGAAGTAGCAAGCGTGCCAGCTTTGAAAAATGAACAGGCAACCTTTGAGCAGTCTCCGCGAATCCGAATCGTAAGCCGCACTAGGGGCATAAGTTAGCTTGACGGGTATTTGCAGGAAGAATAGAATTCCACTGTTCGGGGGAACCCAGCTATGAAGCGAAGTCTAGGAGTGTCGATCCTCGCACTTGCGTGCGCGTTCGTTTTCATCGTTTCAGCTGCGCGCGCTCAGGATTCGCAACAGGACCAAGACCAGGATAACTCAGCCAAACAACTGGAAAAAGCAAAAAAGAAAAAACAGAAGAGTCTCGAGCAAGAGCTTCTCCCCGTGTATCGCCAGTGGCTTAATGGTCCTGTCTCGTACATCATCACTTCCGAAGAACGTTCCGCTTTCTTGCATCTGGAGACGAACGAAGAGCGCGAGAATTTCATCGAGAACTTCTGGCAGCGCCGGAATCCCGACCCCGAATCCGCGGAAAACACCTACAAAGAGGAATACTATCGGCGCATTGCTTATACCAACGAACACTACTCTTCTGGAATTCCTGGATGGAAAACTGATCGCGGCCGCATCTACATCATGTGGGGTAAGCCCGACGAGGTGAATTCTCACCCCGCTGGCGGACCCTACGAAAGGCCTGCGGATGAAGGCGGCGGCGAGACGTCAACGTATCCGTTCGAGGATTGGCGTTACCGCTACCTGCCAGGTATCGGCGAAAACGTTGAAATAGAATTCGTGGATCCCTCCGGCAGCGGTGAGTATCACCTGACCATGGATCCCAGTGAGAAAGACGCCCTCCTGTATGTCCCCGGGGCTGGATTGACTGAAATGGAGGCCATGGGCATGGCTTCCAAGACCCAGCGGTTCCAAAATACCGATGGTACTCACGATGCCCAAGCATTGGGCGGGACGCCCGAGAGCATGAACGAATTCAGCCGCCTGGATCTGTATTCCAAGATTCAGACGCCTCCCCCGGTGAAATTCAAGGATCTCGAAGAAGTGGTGGATACGCGGATGACCGCGAACCAAATCCACTTTGACTGCCATTCCGATTTCTTGCGCATCACCGACGATACGGATCTCGTTCCCATCACCATTCAGATTCCCAACAAGGACATGAGTTTCCAGGACAAGAACGGTGTGCAGATTGCCACGCTGCACTTGTTCGCTCGCGTCACCAGCGTCAGCGGGCGCGTGGTGCAGACGTTCGAAGACACCGTCTCGGCCGATACGCCGGACTCGCTCATGCAGCAATATTTGAAGGGGTACAACATCTACCAGAAGGCTCTGCCTCTGCGTCCCGGCCTCTATCGGCTCGACGTTGTTCTGAAAGACACCAACAGCGGCAATCTCGGCGTGATCAACACTCGCTTGCAGGTTCCGCGCTTCCAGGACGATCAACTCGGAGCCAGCTCGCTTATCCTCGCGGACGAAATTCAAAAAGTTTCCTCGCGCGATATCGGCCTGGGAGAATTTGTCCTCGGAGATCTCAAAGTCCGTCCGAAGCTCAATGCCATTTTCGACGAAGGCGGACAGATGGGCATTTTCCTGCAGGTTTACAATCTCAAGGTTGATCCCAAGACTCACGAGGGCGATGCCACAATCCAGTATCAAGTGTTGAATGAAAGCAACGCTCCGGTCGTGAAGTTCTCGGAAAACTCACGGCAATATAATCAGCATGGCGAAGAAATCTGGATTGAGAAGGCCCTCGACCTTAAGTCACTGGCGCCGGGCAGCTATAAACTCCAGATTCAGATCACCGACAACGATGACAAGCAGACAATTTCTCCTTCGGCGAATTTCACGGTTCGAGCTCCCTCGAAATGATGACGGGAGGTAAAAGCAATATGAGCTCTCGACTCTTTGGCGCGTTGATTTTGATTCTCGGGCTGTTCGCTGGCATTGTGTCCCCGGTCGCCGCGGAATCTGAGACGGGAAAAATCGCCGGCGTTGTGCTCGATCCAAGCGGCGTACCGCAAATGGGCGCTACGGTTGTGGTCACTGCGAAATCGCTGAGCCCGACTTCCGTACGCTTGCTCACCAATGAGCACGGACGCTTCGCTACGGCCGCGCTTCTGCCGGGAATCTACTCCGTAAACGTGACGCTCGCGGGGTTCCT
>DATGJE010000201.1:0-10306 GCA_035295305.1 Candidatus Acidiferrales bacterium
TTGGGGCGGATTGCAGGAGACCGACAAGGAAGAATATCCCTACGCGATTTATGGCATTCCAAACTGGAAAGTAAATCGCGACAGTCCTGAAGACAATC
Source organism: Candidatus Acidiferrales bacterium (assembly GCA_035295305.1). Taxonomy (GTDB): domain Bacteria; phylum Acidobacteriota; class Terriglobia; order Acidiferrales; family UBA7541; genus DAHUXN01. The sequence continues at coordinate 99 of DATGJE010000201.1, forward strand.
CTCGCGGCAAGAAGCACGTATGGAGAATCTACGATTATCCGCACGTGATCGCCATGTACTACTACATGTATCAGGTCGCTAAGTTTTACCCCTCCACGACAAAATACTTGAACGATGATGGATATCTCGAGCGCGCTTTCGGAACGGCCAAAGCATTTTTCACCGTGCCGGACGAGCTGATTAAGTGGTCCGCGGACAAGGCCGGCACATACGACGAGCTCGTCATACCCGCGTTGATTCAAGCGCTATACGACGGTGGCCACAAGGATCAGGGCGATTGGCTAAGAAATGCTTGGGAGAAGAAAGTCGAGTACTTCGTCAACGAACATCCGTATCTTTTTGGCTCGGAATATCCTTTCGATTCGACAGGTTTCGAATCCACGGAAGCTTTCGCGCGTTACGCGATGCATCATGTGAATCCTCCCAGCGATTCTGCTTCGGCGGACCCGCCCCAAACTGATTTCAGTAGCGCCGTCAAATACGACGATGCCGCAGCATTCCTGGACGAGCAGATGAAATTGAATATCGCCTGTCGCGGCTGGCTCGAAACTGCTTATTACGACTTGGGCAGCGATTATCGCGAGCGGCAATGCGAGCTACACGCTCAGCTACATGGCGCAGATGGGCGGCTGGGCCGTCATGGACTATGCTCTGAATTTCGCGAAAGATCCTGCAACCTACATGCGGCTCGGATTCGCCTCTTACCTGAGTTCGTGGGCGCTTCTGAATTCCGGCACGCCGGAATCCAACTACGGCTACTGGTATCCCGGGAAAAACGACGACGGCGGCGCAAGCGGCGGCTTCGAACCGCGTCCCTGGGGCCGCGCGTGGCTGGGCAACAAGGAAATGGGACGCGGCCCGTGGTGGTACTCCGGCGAAATCGATTTGGGTTTCACAGGAGCATTGCGAACCGCCGCAACCGTTGTTGTGAACGATCCGATTTTCGGACTCTTCGCGTACGGCGGCGATCTTGAAACTAAGAACGGATTGACGCAGGTAGTTCCGAAGGACGGCTTGCGCACGCGCTTCCACATCTTGCGCGGCGCGCAACGCGTGCACATCCTTCTCGGCCGCGACGGCTTTGCCAAAGGTCAACCGGTGTCATTTGACGGCTCGCTGCGTCGCATGAATTTCGTGTTGGAGAATCGTGCTGCGACTCCGCACCAAACGATTATCAATATCTCCGGTTTGCCGGAAGGAAGTTATCAGGTGACATTCGGACGTCGCCAATTGCAGAAAGTCACGAGCAGGCCGGGCGAGGATAATCGGCTTCTCATCCCTATGGATGGCGATAAGGTTTCGGTGGAGCTAACCAGGCTGCCGTCGTCTGCAAAGTGAAAAGAAGTGTGGAACGCAAAGCGGCCCGAATCCTGTTGGAAAGGTTCTTGCTTGCTGTCGCGAATCTCGGTATAAGGTTTTCGAAAATCGCTGCCATATTGAAACTTGTAACTGATTTCGTCGAGTAAACGTTTTCTGCGGAAAAGGAGCTTTCGATGACGAAGCACGGATTCATTTTTATTTTTGTACTCGCGGCCGCTGTCGTCGCCGTCCAAGCTTCTTCGGGGCATCGGTCCAAGCCTCGTGCGGCTAAAGCCGGTTCTCGAGCCGCGGAATCGAAGCCTGTTTCCATTGGAGGGGAGCCCGCAGTGATCTTGGAGAGACCGCAGTCGACTGATCACACCAAACCCCAATTCCTTGGCGCCACTATCCTGCCGGGAAACGGAATGAACTTGCTTCAGGTCAGAGCCTATTTGCCTGGCAAGGGCGACATTGACGTCATCAACGCCCCGAGTCTGCCCGAAGCCAAAAACCTTCTCGAAAATCAAAACGACGCTTTTGGCAACAAGAGTTTCTCCATGGGCGGCGCGATCCTCCTGCCGTATCCAAATCGAATCCGCGGAAAACTTTCGGCGGACGGAAAGATTATCGAGACCGCGATCGGCAACCAGCCGCTATCCCTTCCTGCGAACTGGAAAGGCAAGAAACCCGGCGCTGAAGTCCACGCGATGCACGGCTTGATTATGTCCGCGCATTTCGAGGATGTGAAATTCCATAACGGCCCAGCGGAGTCAACCGTATCGGGTTTCCTGCACGGTGGGAATTTTGACGGCCACTGGCCCTCAAAGACGGACGTCAGCGTGCGGATGATTTTGAAAAACACCGCGCTGGACGTGATTGTCACCGCCAAGAATGTCGGAAACGAAAAGCTTCCCATGGCCATAAGTTTCCATCCCTACTTCCGGTTTCCCAGCGGCAATCGGGCGCAAGCAAGGTTGCACTTGCCTGCCGATATGCGCACACTCGTGAACAATTACGATGATGTTTTTCCGACCGGGAAAGTGGTGCCGGTCAAGGGCACGCCGTACGATTTCACCGCTCCGGGCGGCGCACCCCTCGGACCCACGCTCTACATGGATGATTGCTTCACGAATCTCAAGCGCAACGCCGCCGGAGATGCGGTCATCGATGTGATTGATCCCGCCGCGAAATATGGCCTGCGCATCACGGCGCTCTCGCCGCAAATCAAAGCCATTCAAGCTTACGCGCCTCCCGACAAAGATTTCATCGTCCTCGAGCCGCAGTTCAACTTGGCGGATCCGTTCAACACAAAAATTTGGGGGCACAGAAATACCGGCATGGATTGGCTGGCGCCCGGGCAGTCCGTATCGTGGCACGTTAGATTGGAGTTGTTTATTCCGGAACGATAGCGCCAACCGAGTGGATGGCGTCGCGTTGCTGTGTGCGCAGCGCGTGTCGCAGCGTCCCTTTTCTATTTCGATGCGCTGACTAGCTTATAGAGGAGGCTGCATGGATTCGTATCGTCGCCGTGTCATTATTTCAGCTGCGGTTTTTTGTTTCTTGCTCATGCCCGCGCTGGCGAACGCGCAGGGAACTCTCGAGGACTATCAGCGCGCGCAGCGTTTTCTGGGTGGCAACCTGCGCTCGATCGTTTCCGTCGCCGATATTCGCCCAACCTGGATTGAGGGCAGTGACCGCTTCTGGTACCGCACCGATGGTCCGAAAGGCTCGGAATTCATCGTGGTTGACGCCGCGAAGAATACAAGCGCCCCGGCGTTCGATCATGCGCGCCTGGCAGAGGCTCTGTCGCGCGCTTCGAGGCAAACCTACGAAGCCACCCGCTTGCCGTTCTACAGTTTCGAATACACCGACAAGGAGAGCGCGATCCGCTTCCAGATCGAAGACGCCGAGTGGACCTGCAAACTAACCAATTACGAATGCACGAAAAGCTCGCGCCCCACTGAAGATCCATACGAAAACGTCTCTCCAGATGGCCGATGGGCCGCCTACTTGAAAGATCACAATTTATTTCTCCGTGATACCTCGACCGGTGAAAGCGTGCAATTGACGCGCGATGGCGTGCCTGGATGGGATTATGCAACGCCGCTTCCCGACCTTCGCACCCTCGTCACTGAGGGAATTCAGCGTGGCGAGGATGCCAAGACGCGCCCGGACTTATTTTGGTCGCCCGATTCCTCGAAATTGATCACCTTCCGAATCGATTCGCGCAATGCGGGACGCTTCACCACTTTGCAGTTTGTTCCTCCCGGTCAGCTTCGGCCAAAGGCTTACGATTACGTTTATCCTTTGCCCGGCGAAGTACTGCCGCATGCCGACGTAATGGTCTTTGATGTCTTGTCCGGCAAGCGAGTCGATGTGAAAACCGCTCCTCTCGACCTCGAGTTTCAGGGCGGCCCCGGTTATTTCAGGTGGTTTCCCGATAACAAGAGCTTCTTCTATGAACGCGGCACGCGCGGAAACAAAGAGACTCAACTGCGAGTTGTCGACGCCGAAACAGGCGACGAGAAAGTTTTGATCAGCGAAGAGGATGGCCTGTACATCGATCCCGGCGAACACTTCTTCCGCTACATTCCCGACAATGGAGGCATTCTCTGGTCGTCAGAGAAAGACGGCTGGAACCAGCTGTACCTGTACGACGATGAGGGTCATTTCAAGAATCAAGTGACCAGGGGCTCTTGGGTCGTCCGCCAAATCGAAAGTATCGACGCCAAGAACCATCAGATCTATTTTCTGGCCAGCGGCCGCGAAAAAAATGAAGACCCATACCTCACGCATCTCTACCGCGTGAATTTCGATGGCTCGGACCTCAAACTCCTCACTCCGGAAAACGCGGACCATACCGTAAGCGTTTCGTCCGACGGTCAATACTTCGTCGACAACTATTCCCGCGTCGATTTGCCGGGCGAATCAGTGCTTCGCAGCAGCAAGGACGGCTCCGAAATTCGCGTCCTCGAGAAGACCGACGTGAGCGGGCTGCAAAAAATGGGCTGGAAGAGTCCCGAGCCATTCGAAGGCAAAGCACTCGACAACACCACGGACTTATACGGTGTAATCGTGCGTCCCACAAACTTCGATCCGTCGAAGAAGTATCCGATTGTCGAGCAGGTTTATACCGGCCCGCAGGGATTCTTCACTCCCAAATCATTCGGCGCGGCATTGCGGCTTCAATCCATGGCGGAACTCGGCTTCGTTGTTGTCATGGTTGACGGCCGCGGCACCACCGGACGTTCGCGCGCCTTCCACGAATTTTCCTATCACAACCTCGGCGGCTCATTCGCCGATCACGTCGCAATGATCAAGCAGATGGCCGCGAAGTATCCGTACATGGATATTACCCGAGTGGGAATTTACGGCACGTCCGCCGGAGGCTACGGTTCCGCGCACGCGATTTTGCAATTCCCGGATTTCTACAAAGTGTGCGTCTCCACTTCAGGCGACCACGATCCGCGCCTCGATAAAGCCTGGTGGAACGAGCAGTATCAGGGCTATCCGGTCGGAAAAGATTACGAAGAACAATCAAACACGGCCATGGCGGGCCGCCTCAAAGGGCATTTGCTCCTCATTCACGGCGATATCGACAACAATGTGAATCCCGTCGAAACCATGCGCCTCGTCGATGCTCTGATGACCGCAAACAAGAATTTCGACATGCTCTATGTGCCGAATATGTTTCACGGCGATAGCGGCCCGCATGCGTTGTACGTAAGCCGTCGCCGCTGGGATTATTTTGTGCAGTACTTGCTCGGCGTTACGCCCCCAACAGATTTCGAGATTAAGGAACGAAGGCTTCCGCCCGCTCCGAGGAGACCTTAGATTCGCTCAGGTCTCTACAGCGGCCCATGGAAATCGCAAATCAGAAGAGGCTCGACTGTCAGCCTCAAGGAAAGGCTCAGAAATGCTCAAGATGAATCGCGTCCTCGTTAATTTGATTCTCACTGTCGTTGTTGTGGCCACATGCGCTCTCCCAAGCTACGCCCAGCGTCGCCGTGGTGAAGGCGGCCAGGAAGGATTTCGCTTCCGTTTCATCGGCCCCACGGTTGGCAATCGCGTTGCCGCCGTCGCAGGCGTGCCTGGAGATCCGAATGTTTACTACGCAGGCGCCGCGTCGGGTGGCGTTTGGAAAACGACCGATGGGGGCGCCCGCTGGCTGCCCATTTTTGATAAGGAGCCAGTAGCCGCGATTGGTGCGCTCGCAGTAGCGCCTTCCGACCCGAACGTCGTGTGGGCCGGAACGGGCGAAGCGTGGGCCATTCGCGACAGCGACGTAATGGGCAATGGCGTTTATAAGTCCACCGACGCAGGTAAAACCTGGACGCACATGGGACTCGACGCCACGGGACGCATTGGGCGTGTGATTGTGAATCCGCGTGACGCAAACAATGTTTTTGTTTGCGCGCTTGGCCGTACCACGGGCCCTCAGCAGGAGCGCGGCGTTTACCGCACCACGGATGGCGGAAAGAATTGGGAACGAGTTTTGTTTGTCGACGAGAATACTGGATGCTCGGGCCTCGCGATGGATCCGCACAATCCTGACGTATTGTTTGCCGGCACGTGGCAGGTCGTCATGCACACGTATGGCGAATTCAGTGGCGGACCCGGCAGCGGCGTTTACATTTCCCATGATGGCGGGACGAAGTGGACGCGCATCGAGGGCCATGGCATGCCGAAATCGCCCGTCGGAAAAATTGACGTAGCCGTGGCGCCCACGGATTCCGAACGCGTCTACGCATTGATTCAAACCAAAGATCAAGGCTCCGTCTGGCGCTCGGACGACGGCGGCGAGAACTGGCGTGTCGTCAACTGGCAGCGCGCGCTAATCGGTCGAGCGGGCTATTACATTCGCATCGCGGTTTCCTCCGGAAACGAGGATGAAATCTATATTGCCAACAGCGGCTTCTACGAATCCATCGATGGCGGCGAAACTTTCAAAGAAGTCCCGTGGGGCGGCGACAATCACGACATCTGGGTCGACCCTAAGAATCCAGACCGCTTCGCCCTGACCAACGATGGCGGCATTCTGCTCACCACGGCGCACGGACGCGGATTCAATCGCGTCAGCTTGCCCATCGGCCAGATGTATCACGTCGCCGTCGACAATCAGATTCCTTACGACGTCTACAGCAACATGCAGGACGATGGCAACATGCGCGGGCCGAGCACTTCCTTTGGATTTGCTTTCGGTGGCGGCGAGCAGCCCGGCTGGGACCATGCCATGGGCGGCTGCGAATCCGGCTGGACTCTCCCCGATCTGTCCGATCCGAATATCGTCTGGGCCACCTGCTACGGGAATGAAGTAACGGTCTGGGATGCGCGAACCAAAATGGCCCGCTCCGTTAGCCCCTGGATTCACACGCTCGACTCTGCGCCAAACGACGCGAAATACCGCTGTCATTGGACGCCGCCCCTCGCGATCGATCCCTTCGATAACAAGACCGTCTACTACGGCTGCCAGGTGATTTTCAAAACCAGCGATGGCGGCGTGCATTGGTCTGTCATCAGTCCTGACCTTTCGACAAACGATCCCAGCAGAATCGTTTCCTCCGGCGGCATCGTCGGAGACAACCTCGGCCAATTCTATGGCGAAGTCGTGTTCGCCATAGCGCCCTCGCAAATCCAGAAGGGCCTGATCTGGGCCGGCACAAATGACGGGCAAGTCTGGTATACGAAGGACGGCGGCGGCCACTGGAACAACGTCACGAAGAATATTTCAGGATTGCCCGCTTGGGGCACGGTCACAAGCATCGAGCCTTCGCATTTCGAAGCCGGTACCGCGTACGTCTCAATCGATTTTCACCTGATGGACAACCGCGATCCTTACATCTATAAGACCACCGATTTCGGCCAGAGCTGGACGCAGATCTCAAGCGATTTGCCCAAGAACGAATTGTCTTACGTCCGCGTTGTCGCTGAAGATCCGAATTGCAAAGGTCTTCTCTTCGCCGGCACGGGCAATGACTTGTTTTACTCGTCTGACGATGGAGCCCACTGGAAAGTCCTCGACGACGGCCTTCCGCACGCCACCGTTTCTTGGGCTGTCGTGCAAAAACAATTCCACGATCTCGTCGTTTCCACATATGGCCGCGGACTTTACATTTTGGACGACATCACTCCTCTCGAGCAGATGGCAAAGGACCATTCCGACGCCGCTGTGCGATTCTTCGCGCCGCGCGCCACCTACCGTTTCGTACGCGGCGGGCGAGCGATCCTCGATTACTCCCTCAAGTCTGCGACAAAGGAGCCGGTCGACATTGAAGTTCTCGACGAGCACAACAACGTGATTCGCAAGCTGAAGGCTCCGGGGAAGGCTGGCGTGAATCGAACGGCCTGGGATCTGCGTTACGAACCGCCTCACGTAATCGCGCTTCGCACCGCGGCTCCCGATAATCCGCACATCTGGGAGGAGCCTCGTTTCCGAGGCAAAGATTCACGCCCCGTCACGCACTGGGGAATTGAGGGAGCGCAAGTCGGTCCCATCGTCGCGCCCGGCAAATATACTTTGCGGCTCACGGTTAATGGCCAAACATTTACTCAGCCGCTCACAATTCTCAAAGATCCTCACGCGCCAAGCTCGGACGCGGATATCGATGCCTCCGTGAAAACCCTTCTTCGCATTCGCGACGATATCACCCACACCTCGGACATGGTCAACCGTATCGAGTGGATGCGAAAGCAACTCGAAGATGTGAACGCGATGCTTGCCGATCAGAAAAGTAAGGCTGATCTGCGCAAATCCGTTCAGCAAATGGATCAGAAAATGCAATCCGTCGAGTTCAAGCTGCTGGCGCGCGAGCAGGCGAACAGCGACGACAAATATTACACGGATGCTTACAAGGTCTATCTGAATCTGATCTGGCTCAACGGGGAAGTGGGCACGGGCGCGGGAGACGTAGCAGGCGGCGCGGATTTTGCTCCAACGCCTGCGTCCCTCGAAGTGCTCCAGAACATCGAAAAAAATCTTTCGGAGGCGACTGCGGATTATCAGAACCTGATGACTCAACAACTCCCTGCTTTCGATCGCACATTGACGCAGCAGGGAATTACGCCATTAACTGCCGCGATGCCACCGGTCGCTGGCGCGAGCAGCGCGACGCGATAGCGGAATCGGGGAACGCTCGGCGCAAGGAAACGACCGGCAACAAGAAATGGTGTCGCTCTGATCGACGAGAGGGTCTGAGAAATACAGGCGAGAGGCCGGCGAATTACGCGCGCCGCTGCTTCAGAAATTCCTTCAGCGTCTGACCCGCATTATGGATGTGGCGTTCCAGTAATTCGCAGGCGCCGGAAGCATTTCGCTCGCGGCACAGCTCTAGAAGCTTGCGATGTTCCTGTTTGGCGCGTTCAAATGCATGCGTCAGGTAAAGTTGCAGCCGCGTGTAGCGATCCCCGTTGTTATTGATTGTCTGAATCATCGACATGAAGCGGGGACGGTTGGCCCGCGAATACAGCGTGGAATGAAATTGCCAGTTCAACCGGCCCCAGGTTCCCACTTCCTCTTCCTTCCACAGCGCCTTTTCGTACGTCTGCAGTATCGCTTCCGCTTCCTTGAAGTCGTCTTCAGTGAGGTTTGGGATGGAGAGTCTCAATACCTCACTTTCGAGCAGAACGCGAATATCGAATAGCTCTTCGATTTCTTCCGGTGAAAGCGCGGAGACAACACCGCCACGATGTGGCACGATGGTAATCAGTCCCTCCGCTTCCAATTGGCGCATGGCCTCGCGGACGGGGATGCGGCTCACCTGAAAATCCGACGCGATTGCGTCCTGCCGCAATTGCTCTCCCTCTTGAATCTCGCCTCGAATAATCATTTCGCGCAATTTATCCGCCACGGCTGAAGCGAGGGACGTCCGGGGTATACCGTTGCCGACGGCCTTGATTGCTTGCCCTTCAACCTTTGGATTCATAGGCTTATAGGCAACTGACTCGGATGACAGAGTCAATCGTCCTAAATCACCGCAGAAGATATCATATTATTTATTAACTCGGACAGGTTTTATACCATTTTCAGTACGTTCTAGCCGCTGGTCACTTGCCAGAGGGCCGCTGGCTTCCCTAAGCCGACTATGGACTGGATTCCGCGTCTTGAACTTCCCGCATGCCGGCAGAACGCGAAAGCACGCCGTACACCGGAATCCCCAAAAGTACGATCACCAGCCCTGGCCACGTCGTTGACGCGCGATACGTGAAAAGCATTGCCAGAATGGCCCCGGCGCCCAGGATATAAACCACCGGAAGCCACGGGTATCCCACAGCGCGGTAGGGCCGCTCAGCGTTGGGCCGGATAATCCTAAGCCGAAAGATTCCCGCAATCGTCAAAATGTAGAAAATCAGCGCTGCGGAAATCACGTAATTCAGCAAGTTGCTGTAGAGGTTCCCGTACTGCTGTGTCACCGGGTCAAATGTGCGCGGTAGAACCAGAAACGCAGCCCAGAGTCCTTGTATCAACAGCGCATGTGCAGGGACGCGCGCGCGATTCAGTCGCCCTGCTGCCGGAAAGAACAGCCCGTGTCGCGCCATCGCGTAATACGCTCGCGCGCCGGCAAGTGTGAGAGCATTGATTGTCCCGATGGTCGAAACCATGATCGCCGCCGCCATCAGCGCCGCACCTGCCACCGGAAAGATTCTCTGCAACATCGCCGTTGCCACGCGGTCCGACGGCGCATGCTGAATCGCCGAAAGCGGCAGGACCACCAGGTAGGCTACGTTTGCGAGTAGATAGAGAACGATGACAATAATCGTTCCCATGGCCAGCGCGCGTGGCAAATTCTTCTTCGGATCCTTTACTTCTCCCGCCGTGAACGCAATGTCGTGCCACGAATCGGCGGAAAATAATGACCCGGTTTGTGCCACGCAAATCGCCGCAAATAATCCAAACGCGGTCACGGCGCTCA